>CAZZEV010000414.1:1219-2497 GCA_964653305.1 uncultured Cellvibrionaceae bacterium
TTAATCAACCTAGGTCCACGTCACCCTGCCACGCGCGCAGCTATGAATGTGGGCGTGGGCAAAACCAATCCGATGCATATTTTACCTATCGCCTCTGCTGTTTTAGGTGGTGAGTTCCAAGGTGGTGGCGAAGTAGAAAATGCCATGCGCTTTTTGCGTAAATATCAAAAAACCAATCCGTCGGATTTGCAAACCTTAGCACCAGACGAAGATGTATCTGATCAGTCTGGAGATGAAGCTCCGACATCACCAACCCCAGGTTTTGGCAAACGCCACGGCGGTATAGATCTGATGGCGGCGGGGATTGCCGCGCGCTTAGTTAAACTTGATGCAGCCGGTAAGGCGCTTAAGTGGGGCGATGACTTTGCAAAAACCTTAGCACCGAGTGGCAGTGGTTGGTTCATTACGGGAGTTGCGGCGGCTGTATTTGCAGATTTGGGTTTTCAACCCAAAGCCGGCGGCGCTTTATTTCAATTAATAGGTGCGCCCGGTTTAGTTGCACATGGTTTGGAGGTCGCCAATAAACCTATCACCGCTATGCCTTATGTAAGTGATGCTAACTACACAATTGAGCGATAAGGTTATGTTGCTAAACAGTCAAGCTACGAACAGCGATCTGGATATTATCGATTACCTCGATCAGCGTCGCGGCAAAGTTATCAGTAATACCGGTGGTTGGTTTCCCGGCAAGGGCGTGTTCAGTCACGGCTATTCTATGCTGGAAGAATTGGTGGGCGAAAAATCTTATTTTCAAATTCTAATTTTAAACGCAACAGGGAAGATGGTTGAAAAACCATTGGCCGATTGGGTAGAGGCAATTTACGGTTGCTTAAGCTGGCCCGACCCGCGCATTTGGTGTAATCAAATTGGTGCGCTTGCTGGCGCAGCACGCACTTCGGTGGTTGCTGCGACTACCATTGGCGCAATGGCTGCAGATTCGCGCTCCTATGGCCCGCGCACACGACTTGAAGGCGTTAAATTTATTCAGGGTGCGCTAAAGCAATATAAAAACGGTGTAATGCCACAAGAGATTGTTGCCGCGGCTGCCGCTAAAACGCGTGGTAAACCTTATATCGTTGGTTATATTCGCCCAATTGCGAAAGGTGACGAGCGCATTGAAGCCATGGAAAAAGTCAGCAAACAATTAAATTTGTCGGCCGGCGAGCATATGGCATTGGCCTACCAAATAGAGCAAGTGCTGATTGAAAAATATGACGAGCGCATGAATATTAACGGTTATGTTTGCGCATTTTTGTCGGATTATGGTTTTAGCGGGCA
>CAZZEV010000415.1:0-2494 GCA_964653305.1 uncultured Cellvibrionaceae bacterium
CGCATGAGCTATAACCATATCAATTTTTAACGTGTGTAGTGGTTTGATTTTAATGGAATTTTTTAAATTTTTTTTGAGCTCCCTATATATACCTATAGTTACCTATATATAACCTATATCTGAAAAAGCACCTGTAGGGGCTGTTGATAAGTCGAATAACTAAAAAAAATAAAATTTTAGAGAAATTATTTCGATATATCGAAAAATTTTCAGCAAAAAGATGAACGTGTAATTAAGAGAAAAATAGAGATTGAAGCAAAGTGAAATAAAAGGAAGCAAAGTGAAGCTAAATGAAATAACTTTTACAAATTACCCGCTGTTTTTCGCATCATTCCACTTCATTTTAGCTAATCCAATCTCATCAAAAACATAACAAAAAGTTTTCAAAAAAGCAGTGAAGCAAAAGGAAGTAAAGTGAATTATTTTTTAGGGCAAGATGTGTGAACTAGGCCTACTTCAGCAAGCTGATTTGGCTATTTCACCTTGTTTCTTCGCGCTTACGCACTCAAAAATTTATAGAAAACCGGCTACCGCCTGGAGGTGATTGCAATGACCGACACAAGAGAGCACGCTTTGCGAGTATGGGTAACGCCAGAAGAAAAAGCGGTAATTGATCAACATGCAGAATCAACCTGCATGAGCTGCTCGGCCTACTTGCGCCAGCTAGGGCTTGGGTATATCCCCGCCAGTAAATTGGATACCAAAGCTGTACTCCATCTAGCCAAAGTAAATGGCGATATGGGGCGCTTAGGTGGTCTATTAAAGATGATGCTAACTAACCAAGAGCGGCATACCCCAGAGTCAGAAGCTGCCTTGGAGCGTTTATTAGATGAGATTGAGCAAACTCAGCGTGACTTATGGAGTATTGTTTGTAAGTTAAAGTCGAGTTGATGTTTGGTGTGGTAAAAAGTTGCTCAGATAGCTGATGGAGTGTGACGCAATATGCAGATTCATGCCTGAATGTTATATTCCGTGCCTTAGTTAAAATATTAATAAGGGACGAACCTTGATCACCGCCTACCACGCCAAATACTTTGCACACGAACTCAGCATTCAGCACGCTAATCAAGGTGTTGATCGGTTGTCTCAATCATTATTCGATGCCTCAGTTGATCTCAATCCTCACCAAATCGAAGCTGCTTTATTTGCGCTAAGCAACCCATTGAATAAAGGCGTGGTATTGGCCGACGAAGTAGGGCTAGGTAAGACCATTGAGGCAGGTTTAGTGCTTTGCCAGTACTGGGCGGAACGTAAACGAAAATTATTAATTATTTGTCCGGCGGCATTGCGTAGGCAGTGGGCGCAAGAGCTACAAGATAAATTCAATTTACCGTCACAAGTGATAGATGCGCGCAACTGGAGCCAGTTGCAAAAAGAGGGCATTTATAATCCGTTGAATAATAAGCGCATCGTAATTATGTCTTATCACTATGCTGCGCGAATTGAAGATAAGTTGGTAGCAGAGCCTTGGAATCTAGTTGTTATTGATGAAGCGCATAAGCTACGCAATGCACACCGTGACTCTAATAAAATGGGACAAGCGTTAAAGCGTGCATTGAATGGTCGCCAAAAATTATTACTCACCGCTACGCCATTACAAAACTCCTTGATGGAGTTGTATGGCATGTCTACGTTAATTGATGAACATTTATTCGGTGACGATAGAGCATTCCGCAAACAGTACATGAGCGGTACGGGGGATATTGCAGAACTTAAAGAAAGGTTAGGTACGTTCTTAAAGCGAACGCTACGCAAGCAAGTGCTGGAGTATGTTAAATACACCGAGCGCAAAACAATTACCGCGCCCTTTGAGCCGACTGCACCAGAGCTGGAGCTTTACAACGAGGTTTCTGCCTTTTTAGATCCTGAACTTGAAAGTTATGCTTTGCCTAAAGCTCAGCGCCATTTAACAGGGCTGATTTTACGCAAATTATTGGCCTCCAGTACCCATGCCGTTATCTTCACACTTGAAACCATTAAGTTGCGACTTGAAAAGTTGCGCGACCTTAATGAGCACATGGATCTCATCAGCCGCTTAATGGAAGATGATGAGTTGGACGCAGAACTCATGGATCAAGATGAGTTTTACGATGCCTGTGTGGTAGAAGAAAATACCGAGATAAATTATGTGCAGCTCTCGGCAGAAATTGCTCAAATAGAAAAGCTTATAGCGAAAGCCAAAACCATATCCGTAGACAGCAAAGCGCGTGCGCTGTTGAATGCTATGGATAAAGGTTTTGCGCAAATGCGCGAAATGAACGCGCCAGAAAAAGTGATTATTTTTACAGAGTCAAAACGTACTCAAGAATATGTGGCTAACTATTTAAATGCGAATGGTTATGCAGACAAAATAGTTACTTTTTCTGGGACAAACAACTCGCCCGAAGCCACCAAAATCTACCATCAATGGAAAACTGAGCATGAAGGTTCCGATAGAATTACCGGCTCACCGCAGGTAGACCGTCGAACTGCACTCATTGATCACTTCAGGGAT
>CAZZEV010000416.1:0-2483 GCA_964653305.1 uncultured Cellvibrionaceae bacterium
CCAACGACTCAAGCAACGATGTTCCTGAGGGCGAACGGTGTGGAATTCACCGATTACCTGTATGCGTATGAGGAGCATGGTGGCACGAGCGTGTCCGCTAGAGAACTAGGTGTTGATGAGCATGCCGTCGTTAAAACGCTCGTTATGGAAAACGAACTCAAGAAACCGCTTATCGTTTTAATGCATGGCGATTGCAAGGTTTCAACCAAAGAACTTGCTCGGCAAATTGGTTGTAAGAAGGTTGAACCATGTAAGCCCGAGGTGGCCAACAAGCACTCAGGTTATCTAGTGGGTGGTACCAGTCCATTTGGTACCAAAACCAAGATGCTGATTTACGTTGAACGCTCTGTCTTAGAGTTGGAGCGAATCTACATTAATGGCGGTCGACGTGGCTATCTGGTGGGGATCGATCCGGAAGCGTTGCGGCGGGTTTTGGCGATTGAAGTGTTAGCGGTTGTGGCGGTTTGATTTGGAGCCAAGGCTGCTTGCATAAATCTGCGGCCGATTGCTGGCTAGCGCGTTATTTCCTATTTAAATCAATCTGTTGAAAGATTTCAAAAAACACTGTTATCTTGCCTTTCGAAATGGTTGAAATCGTTGGAGGTGCGATGCTGCGCAAGCGCTTGTTGCTCCTAACTTAATAAAGAAATGGCGGGTGTATGTCACAACAAATGCGAGAACAGGCTGAGACGCTGGGGGTGATTTCCCGTGAGTTTTCGGGGAAGTCGATTTCTGATGTTTTGGGGGTGGAACCCGTATTGCCGGGTGAGCCTGAGGATGGCTATCGCGAGGGTTTAAAGGATCTGATTGCTGAACTCGATGCCAAATCTCAGCTGCAGATCTACCTCGCCGAAAAAATCTACGACAGTCTGTGGTGGATTCGACGTTATGAAGACCAGAAACGTACGGCGATTATTGCTGAGATGGGCATACAAGTCTCAGGCGTGCGTGAGCACATGATGGACGCACGTCAAATTGCCGAGCAAAAGTACCTTCGCGAAGCCCTTCTGCAAAACAACCTAGATAAAAAGTCAGCAGCCATTATCAAAACCGGTGGATTTTCTATGGAGTCGCTTCGCCAAGCAGCAATGACCAAAAGACGCCATGAGCTCGAGATGCTCGACAAGCAAATTGCGTTGCAGGCCAAAGTCCTGGCGGGGTTTCAGGCCTCGTATGAGGTGGCGATCAACCGTAAGCGCAATGTGGAGCGTCTTGATCTACAAAACGCCCTGTTGCGTCGAGATCTGCAGTCGATAGAAGGGCAGGTGGTCAATGGCGAGCCCAAAACAAAGAGCCGCTAATCGCCATAATGCGCTACGTTCGACTGGGCCTCGGACGGAAGGCGGCCAACGGCGGGCGTCCATTAATGCGCTCAAGCATGGTTTAACGACGCCAATCGAGGCGACGCCCTGGGCGTCAGCGGTTAGCGATGTTGAAGGCCTTCTGGCGAAGGAAGGGTTTATGGCTCCAGAGCGCCATGAGCTTGCCTTGAGGATCATTGAGTATGAGCGCAATATGGCTTTTCAGCGACGGCAGTTTATGGGAGGTGCCGTTAATCTAGCGCCCGCAAACGGGGTTTCTGTGCGGATGCAAGAGGATTTGCAGGAGCTTGCTGACTTGATTGAGTTTGTAGACGCCGATGATGATCCAGCGGTGTTGCGATTTGCTGAGTCGCAGTCCCGTAAGATCGTGGCATTGCATGAAAAGATCGCTGCAAAGCAACGTAAGGTGGCCGCTCGTGAAGCTGCTGATGTTTTGAGGAGTGGTGATCGGTATTATCGCCGGGCGGCCAATCAGTTAATTAAGCAGCTCAAAGGAATGGGCGTGCGATGATGCTCCATCAATTTTACAAAACGAACCCAATTTGGTGTGGGGCACGAGGAAGGCACGCTAATGCCCGTTCTCGTTGATCTAAAAAGGGTTTAAGGCTTTATCCCTAGGGTTTGGGCGAACTTTGAGAGGCGCTCCAGTATAATCTCGGTATGCGAATTAATATAAATTACATAGTACTTTGGCTAAGTCTATGTGTTTCAGCGGGTGTGCTCGCAACGGGCAACTTGGTTTTTCAAGGTTGCTTTTTTGTGATGCTCTGCCTCATGGTCTTGAGGCCAGAGTGGGGTTTGATAGCCTTTGCAGTGGGTATGCCCGTGATTGGTGGTGGGCAGCCAGGATTTCTGCACACAGTTTATTTTTTGATTTTATTTGCCGGGATTTGTCTTGGCGCGAATTTGAATTTGATGGTTCGGCAACCATCAAAGCCATTTGATGTATTAGCAAGTGCGCGTAATCCGTTGGTTATGGCGCTTTTGGTGTATTGGTTAGTGGCGGCGCTGAGTGTTGTGAACGTGCCTACGCATGGTGCCCTGCGTACCTTTTTATTCCCTAATCCAGAATTAGCGCTTGAATTCGTGAAGCGCTATGAAGGGAATGATGAATACCCATGGGTCTCACTGATTAATTTGACCTTTTATATATGGCTGTTT
>CAZZEV010000417.1:0-1507 GCA_964653305.1 uncultured Cellvibrionaceae bacterium
CACTCACGATAGTGTCCCGCACCTGTTTCTTTAGTCGATGAGGGGGAAGCTCACGCGGGTTAACTCGTTGCCAATAGCGGCCTTTTAGCAGTGCACTTACGGTGTGATCTAGCGAACCTAATGCTTCCCATTGTTTTGCAAATCCAGGCCGAAAGTCTTTTTCTATCATACGCAAGTGATGCGCTTTAATAATATCTGGCCCACTCAGGCGAACACCGCCGGTATTTTGTGTTTCAAAAAAACGGTAAGCATCATCTTCCGATTGAGTGATCACCAGCGCAAATTGCAATTTATTAAAATCGATATGCGCTTTACCATTTTCAGCCTGCTGGCTGAGGTAAGCTTTCAGCCATTTTAAGTTCTGTTTTATTCGTTGTTGACTAACAGGGTGCTCGTATACCAATGCACTCGCTAACGCAAAGTCAAACCCTACTTCAGTTTTTTGTAAGCAGGCTAATAAGGATAGGGTTGTAATACGCTGCTGACCATCAATAATATTTAACTTGCCATCCGTCTGGTGCAAGATCAGGCTACCTAAAAAATAAGGTAACTCTGGATGCTCCTTTGCTTGGGTTTGAATATCATTTAACAAACTCCGTAGCTGTAATTCTTGCCAGCAATAAGGGCGCTGATATTCGGGAATTGTCAACACGCCTTTTATGGAGTTGCCACGGCTGTCGATGATGCCAACACCAACTATCGATTGATCTGACACCAAAAAGCTAGAAAAAAGTTGTGCGGCACTGCACACCGCTACTTGCACCGTCATCTGCGTCTTTAGGTCGCCCTTGATGACGCTTCCGCTTGATACGACTTGAAATTCACCCACCCATTTATCTCCATTTTGAATTATTACACTTATGTATCGAACAGATATTCGTTTTGTTAAGTGATGGTATCACCGCCAATTAATTTGTAGTCATCACTCTATTTCATGAAAATAACTTGGATGCCTCGCTTATCCAGCAGCATCACTTAAATTGTTGCGTTCAATTTCTATAACTTCATCCCCAAACCCCAACAACCATTTATCCAAAATTAAACTTTCAACTACAGTCGCTGTGAATTCAAAGTAGCCATCATCGCGCTCTATTACTTGTTGATCGGCAGATAAAGGTGATTCCAGTAAGTGCAAACCTGCGTATTTTTTTATGAGGAATTTGAGCTGGATGCGTTTCCCCTTGCCAAAACCAAAACGACCATCATCGTCGTATTTTTTGAGGTCAAACTCGAATGGCCGTTTGAAGGTTTGTGTGGTGGCTTCAGCGGAAATAATTCTGTTTAACGCAAGACTTCGCTCGTTGTCGTAGCCTGCGTAGCGGCAAACCAGATAAAGGCGCGCACCCTGCTGCGCCAAACCCAAAGGCATGACGTCTACTTCGCTTTGTTTTCCGCTTGAATTTTTATAGTGGAGTTTTAGCCAACGATTGCTATAAAGCGCATCGCTTACCGTTTCAAAAACACCGGGGGTAATTTTAGGAGGTAGTAGTGGTTGAGTGGCGGCAAC
>CAZZEV010000417.1:1517-2478 GCA_964653305.1 uncultured Cellvibrionaceae bacterium
TACTTTTTTTGGCCACTCTCGCTCCAACTTAGCGTTGCTGTCTGGCCCGAGGTTGCGACGCGCTTGCGCGAAAAAACCTTCCATCGAATTCATCAACCGCGAGGGCAATAAATTTCGCAAATGCTCCTCGGCCAAGCCCAACAGCAAAGACTCTTGCGGAGTAAGATTCGGCAATGCCAAGCCTTTTGCCCGCTCCAACCACCTATAGCCATATGGCTTACTGCGATCATCTCGCTCTATTTCAAAATGCTCACTCAACATTTCTAGCTGGCGCTGGATTGTACGCAACTCACGCTCAATACCTGCATCTTTAAGTTGCCTATGAAGCTCTGCGGCGGTTATTTTTCGGCCGCGCGGAATGCGGCGAAGCAATTCAATTGCGAGTAATGCAGTTTCTAAAGTGTCCGAACGTTTTGCCATATCAGTTTAAAACCTTTCCACTAAATGCCGCCCACAAACGCACCATGGCGTAGGTATCTAATTCACAATAGCGGAGGAGTTGCTGTTCAATTTCTTGTTTACGAGTTGTACTAGTGTCAGAAGAAATTGCTTCTGTGAATGCGTCCATTGCCATACCGCCATCTTTCACACCATCAAGGTCGGCATAATTCAAATCCGGACACATTGCAGGTAGCACAGCTTTGATACTCCAACTGCCCTTCTGACTCGGGTGATAATAATGTTCGCGCGCTACGGGCAAGAGATCCACCACCCGCTGATTGAGCGCTAACAATGGTTGGGCCAAATGGGGCAATCGTTCAGCGAGATCTTTAATGCGCGTTGTTTCAAAACCTGCGTTATAAACAAAAATTGGGCCGTGATTGCCACACGCATTAATCAAGGATTGCGCGAAGGCTTCAGATGGATCAGCCCCACTGAGATCAAGAAATGCCTGCTGCTCTAACTCTCCGTCAAACGCGAGGTGATGCACACTGAATTGAAAAGGAATTTGCTGATAAGG
>CAZZEV010000418.1:0-2475 GCA_964653305.1 uncultured Cellvibrionaceae bacterium
AGGGCAGGCAATAAGATCCATAAAATCAATACCGAGACGATAGGGGGGCCAACCGTTTTCTAATCCCACTTTAACCAAGTCGCGATAGCAAGCTTTAGCGCGCGTAACATCTTCTGGCTTTTTGCGGTCAAACAAGAGGGGAATAGTGCCAGACAGCACACGCGGTGAACGTGAGGTGACGGCGAGCAGTGGATCGAATCCGTGTTGCAATAGACAAGTACTCATAACTTTGCGATAGCGTTCTACTTCTTCACTGTTAAATGGAACCAAAGGGGCGTACCACAAAATGCCAGCACCATCCTTGGCGGGGTGAGATGCGACATCGAGTTTTTTTGCAGTGGGGTCGAGTGCGTAGGCAATTTTTAGGAAGGCAACAATCGGGAAGCCTTCCACTGTGCCTAAGGTATTCACCAGTGCGCCAAAGTGACGACGTAATGCGGCAAATCCCCAGCGTGGTAAATATTGCTCAAATTTTTGCAGTTGGCGAATTTGCTCTGGGCTGAAGCTCCACACTCTTACGCCTTTTAAGCGGCGACGAATATCGCGAACAGCACCTTTAACAGATGCTTCTGACCCGTAAAGTGTACCTAACCCGGTCCACGCTGAAATTTTTCTTTCTGTGGCTAGCTTGCGCAAAAAGGCGGCGCGCTCATCACCCTTTAAGGGAGACGCGAGCGGCGTGTCGACTTGTGTGGATAGAATACGGGAGTTATTCATCATAATGATGCCGCCAATACCTGGTATATCTTCTGATAACAAGTTTAAGTTGGCTTGCGAATCCACAAATTGGGCATCGCTTTTCCATTCAAAAATCAGAATACGGCAGGCCTCGGGTGCGCGGGCCAATTGAACTCTTGCTTTGGTGACAATCCCAAAATTGCCTTGTCGCAGCAATCCTGCCCACGAATAGCCGGTACCAGCTCCCCAGCGTTTTGCCATTTCGGGGCAATTGAGGTCTTGGTAGGTATGGCGAAACTCTGTTCCGTTACCCCAATAGCCTGCGAGCTCGCAAACAGCAGCAAAATGATCGGTGATGGGTGTCAGGCCGTAGCCGCCGTCCAAGGCATTACCTAAAATATTGCCGTTGGGCCCAACTCCAGTGGTGGGAACCAATAGGTTTGCACCGCTTTTTTTGATAGCTTCATGCAAGTCCGCTTGTGTTACTCCAGGTTCAATCAGGGCCGTAGATGAGCCTAAGTCTATATTGATGCGCTTGAGTCTCGATAAATCGAGGATATAGCTGCGGGTGTCTACCGGTAAGGCTGTGCCGTAACCAAAGTTGCGCCCGCCGCTGATGGGCCAGAGTGGAACCTTAAATTGGTTCGCTAGCGCTAAAACAGCCTCAATAGCATCTGCTTCTCTTACGATTATCGCCCCCTGGGGAAGCCGCTCGCTTGCGCCTGTGTCTGCACCATAGGCGTTGGCAGCGCCTTCACGCGTTAAAACTTCAATACCTTGCACATTTAAAATGGCGCTATAGAAAGAGTTGCTCATAGTCATATTCCTTAAGGTTGCAAATTAGGAGTAATAATCCTGAGCAAATAATGGAGAGCGCTAAAAAAATGGCGCTTTAGCTCAGTAATTGATCACTCAGCAAGAAGCGTGACAGTCATGAAGTTTTGGCGCGATTAGCCGCTTTTTCGTCAGAAACCATGTGTTTTTGATGCTTTTGGCGGTCATCTAGGTGTTTTGATGGCGGTTTTAGTGGTTGTTTGACTCTGTGCGAGTGGTTGGGGAATGTGAGAATTACGCATATTCAAGTTGAAATGCGTGTGCTTAGTGTGTAGTATTCGCGCTCTTTTTATGCGGTGACCTTTCATCTTTGTTATGAGTAGGCTCGCTAAATTTCCCGTGGGGGTAACCCCATATAACCAGCATAGGCAACCACAACATGAAGACATATAGTGCCAAAGCTGAATCAGTAGTACATGACTGGTTCATCGTAGATGCAGCAGGCAAGACCCTCGGTCGCCTGTCTGCAGAAATAGCCTCTCGTTTGCGCGGTAAGCACAAGCCTGAATACACTCCACACGTAGATACCGGCGACTACATCGTAGTTATCAATGCCGAAAAAGTTCATGTGACTGGCAAAAAATTGACTGATAAGATTTATTATCATCACACCAACCACATTGGCGGTATCAAATCCATCAGCTTCAAGCATTTGGTTGAAAAGTCTCCGACTTCTCCAATCGAAATCGCTGTTAAAGGCATGTTGCCACGTGGCCCACTTGGTCGTGCAATGTTGCGTAAGCTGAAGGTGTACGCAGGTAATGAGCATCCACATACTGCTCAGCAACCAAAAGAACTGACTATCTAATAAAGGGGCTGGACAGATGGCTACAACTCAATACTACGGTACAGGTCGTCGTAAGACCTCTACTGCTCGCGTTTTTATCACTGCTGGTACTGGCGCAATCGTTGTTAATGATCGTCCATTGGACGAATACTTTGGTCGCCCAGTGGCTCGTTTGG
>CAZZEV010000419.1:0-2175 GCA_964653305.1 uncultured Cellvibrionaceae bacterium
ACACTTTTCCCTACACGAGCTCTTCCGATCTGTGGCGCGCGTTGCGCGGCGTCATTAGGCAAAAACGCAATCGGTATTGCCATTAAGATAAAATGATGAAAATGTTTTATTATTATTCCTATATAAATCAATTGGATGAATGTTTACGTGAAGGCACCTCTAACGGATAGGTTTTCTTTTGATCAGCTTGTCGTTGATCCTAACTCTAATGCAATCACTATAAATGGCGTTGAGAAGCGCTTGGAGCCCAAGCTTATTTCCTTGCTTTGCCTGTTGGCTGCTCAGGGGCGGGATGTTATTTCACGTCAGGAGATTACTCAGGCTATTTGGCCTGACGTAGTAGTGGGTGAAGAGTCTATTACCCGTGCAATTTTTGCACTGCGTAACGCCTTGGGCGATGACGCAAAGCAACCGCAATATATTGAGACTATCCCAAAGAAGGGATACCGCTTTTTAGTGGATGTCGAACTGGTCAGCGAGACCCCAAACCCTGCAGAATCTGCTGATGCAGTTAGTATTATTTCTGGCAAGCGTTCCTGGCTTATCTATTCTGTCTGTGCGGCGCTCTTAGTTACCGCTTTGTTGGTGATTATAAAGCGTCACGAAAAGCCAAGCTTAGAAATAGAAAATATTCTGCCGTTGAACAAAATGGAAGGGGTGGAGCGATCTATCAGTTTAAATTCAGACGGTACTAAAATTCTGTTTGTTCATGAGAGTGGCCAAAAAATTGATCTCTATAGTCGCGATTTACAAACTGCTAAGGATGAACTTTGGGTTCGCGATGCATTTTGGAAAAAGTCGCCGGTTTGGATTGATGACAATACAATCGCCTATATACGAGGAAACGGCGAGATAGTGCGCAATTACCAAGGCCAACCGCCCCAGGTTCTCTATACATCTACCCAGCAAATTTTAGAGTTGAGTATGGTTTCAGGTAATTCAGAAAATCTATTTTTTCTGGAGTTTCAGAATAATAATTTGATTGAGTTAAAATCGATTAATTTGGTTAATGGAAAACAACAAAACTGGCGCGATATTATTCCGGATCTCCCCAATAAAATTGGTCACTTACAATATTCCATGAAGTCAAATACCTTGTTTATAGTGAAATATGAATCAGAGAAGCCAAAGATTGCTTCATTGGATTTAAACACAAAAAAAATATCACTCATAAATGATCACTTCAGTGAAATCAATAGAATAGCCGTAGTTAGTGATCACTCTTTGTTGGTTGTTGGAATCTTGGGCGAGTCTGAAGGAATATGGTTTGTTGATACCCAAAAGCAGCCCCAGTTAGTGCTTCGTTCGTCCGGTTCGGAAAATATTGTTGATGTTCAAATTGATGTGAAAAAAAGCGTGATTTTTTATGCCAATGCGCAAAAAAATATGGATGTGAAACTGGTTTCAGTTAATGGTCCAGAGGGGGCTGCCTTGCCCGAGTTGAATTCCAGTGGGATGGAGATTCAAGCTGTATTCGCCAATCATGATAAATTCATTTATTTTGTTTCTAATCGCACGGGATACCAAGAGATTTGGCGTTATGACAGAGATTCAAAATCTTTAAAGCAGATTACAGCACTGAAAGCATTATTAATTAATTGGTTTTCTCTATCTCATGGAGAGAAAAATGTTGCTGTTGGCTACCGGTCGGACAATATCTATTTGGCCGTTATTGAAACAGAGACGGGGCGGTTACAAACTCAGGTAACAACTTCTACATTTCGTTTTCCATTGGCGTGGAGTTTGGATAACAAGACTATTTATTGTAGTGAACATCAAACTGAAATTAATCTCTTTAGTTATGATACTAAGACGCTAACACAATCACTATTTGCCGATAATTCTGGGCTTTATGTAAAAGAATTAGACGGTAAAAAAATTGTCTATGTCGATTATGATCGGCACGCCTTGGTGGAGAAAAACCTAGTCACTCAGCAAGAAAAAATATTGCATGACACTATTCCTACATTATCATTTTTGTATCCCGGTAAAATTAAGTTCAATAGAGCTAAAGATGGGTTTTATGCAGGTTGCCAGATCGATTGGCACGATAAAATTTGCTTCTATCCGCTATCGGCCACTAATAGCTCGCCAGTCGCGGTTAGCGATATTCCTTATTGGCAACTCTTAGATGTCAGTGAGGATGGTGAAACAATCCTTGCTCAAGATGCTAAG
>CAZZEV010000419.1:2228-2468 GCA_964653305.1 uncultured Cellvibrionaceae bacterium
CGAATTTTCCGTAGGTTTGGATGATATCGCGCAACGCGTTGTCTACATCTTTTGCCATGCGGCTGGCGTCACCGCATACGTAGAAGTAACCACCTTCGGCATCAATCCAGTTCCAGATTTTTTCGCCGTTTTCGCGCATGCGATCTTGCACATAAATTTTTTGTTGCTGATCGCGCGAGAAGGCGAGGCTTAATTCGGTGAGCACACCTTGCTTTTGGAATTCTTCCAACTCATCTTGAT
>CAZZEV010000420.1:0-2452 GCA_964653305.1 uncultured Cellvibrionaceae bacterium
TGTTCGTTAATTTGGGTTGCTGCTTGAAACATACTCACCAGCAAACCAACAATCAGACTTGGGCCGACAATCACCAACACCAACAGCACTATGAGATAAAGTGCTTCGGCAAAAATATCCATAACAACTTCAGGGGTCATAATTTTTTACTCCACTAAACACTATAACTTTTTACTAAACACCATAGCTGGCTGCAAGGGTTCCGACAATCATTGCCCAGCCATCTACCAGTACAAACAACATTATCTTGAACGGCAAAGAAATAATCAGGGGCGACAACATCATCATACCCATTGCCATAAGCACACTGGATACAACTATATCGATCACCAAAAAGGGAATAAAAATAATAAAGCCAATTTGAAACGCGGTTTTTAATTCACTGATAATAAACGCTGGAATTAAAATATTGAACGGTGTGTCCTGTGGCGTTGCTATTGGCGGGTGTTTGGCAATACCTACAAATAAATTGATGTCAGATTCGCGAGTTTGCGCCAGCATAAACGCATGAAAGGGTTTAGTGGCTCTTTCTATAGCAACATTGGCCGTAATTTGTTGATTGATATAAGGCTGCAAAGCATCTTCATTGGCTTTATTAAATACCGGCTGCATAATAAAAAAAGTAAGAAACAATGCCAAACCGATTAAAATTTGGTTAGAGGGCGACTGCTGCAAGCCGAGCGCTTGGCGCAGAATAGAAAACACAATAATAATGCGAGTAAAAGATGTCACCATCATTAACAGCGCCGGCAAAAACGTAAGCATCGTCATGACACCAAGAATTTGCAGCGTCACTGAATATTCTTGCGTACCGTCTTTATTCGTTTTTACCGTTAGTGCGGGCAGGCCAGGAATAGCGGGCAATGAACCACCCACATTTACAGCAGAGTTATTAGCCGCAGGCACAGGGTCAACCGTAGGTTTTGTTTGTGCCCAAGAATTTACGCTCATCAGCATAAATACGATAAGAAAAACATATTTTGTTACGCGAAACACGTCTCGCAACCCAAACATCAACATAAGCAGCCCTTAAGAATTTGATTTTTTATGCGAGGCATCATCGGGTGTTGCAACCGTTTTCTGTTGCAAAATTGCCATTAGTTTTTGACTAAAATCAGAAGCAACTGGCTGCGACTTTTCAGTAGCTACAACAGGCTCGTCAAATACATGTAGGGTATTAATTTGCGTAGCAGTTACACCCAACAATAATTGTTTACCGCCAACATCCACCAGCATTAAACGCTCGCGCGTGCCCAAAGGCATAGCCGACACAATTTTCATACTGGGGTTTTGCATAAACCCACCTTGGCTAAAACGTTTTACAAACCAAGACAGACCGTAAATTAAACCCAGAATAAGGATTAGCCCTCCCAACAAACTGGCTAATTGCGACGCACTACTGGTGGTTTTTGGTGGCAAGTTTGACTTAGGAGTAATAGTTGAATTATTAGTAGCAACTGGAGTTTGCGCGACGCTATTACTAGTTTCTACTGCATTTGTTGCTGGTGCTTGAAACGCAGCATTTGATGCAGGGTTACTTTGGGAAACTGAAACTTCAGTTGTATTTGAATATGCCAATGAGGAGATAAAAAAAATACCTAGCGCACAGGCAATACCGGCAGTAGATTTTTTATATAAGCCGGTAAAGTTCTGCATGTAACCACCTTTAAAAACTAATGAAAAAACTTAGCGCAGTTTTTTAATGCGCTCTGCAGGGCTGATAACATCGGTCATGCGAATACCGAATTTCTCATTAACCACCACTACTTCACCATGCGCAATTAAAGTACCGTTAACTAATACATCCAAGGGTTCGCCCGCCAGGCGATCCAACTCAATCACAGAACCCTGATTAAGTTGCAATAGATTACGAATCGTAATTGAAGTGCGCCCTACCTCCATGGAAATAGTCACCGGAATATCTAAAATAACTTCTAACTCAGGATTAGTGGTTATTTTATTGTGTTCGCTTTGCAACTCTTCAAAGCTGATGGGATTAGCAGCAGCTTCATCGGCGTCAGCCTGCTCAGCCATGGCTGCAGCCCAATCGTCAGCCATATCGTCTTGATCATCACTTACCATTATTAACTCCTGGTGTACCGGTTATATTTTGCGCGCTAGAGCGATCAAAAAATTCTTTTATTTTTAACGCGAGATTGCCACGGTGCTGACCTAATTGTGTTCTAAACATAGGCACGCCATTCGCGGTTAATACATGGAAATCGGGAAATTCTATGGGGATAACATCACCGGCTTTCAAATCCACAATATCTCGTAAGGTAATTTCCCGACGAACAATATCGCACTCCAATTCCACTTTTGCCGCAAGCACATCTTCTCGCAGGGCTTTCACCCAACGCTCATCTTGTTCATCACTATCAGATTGCAAACCCGCATCCAAGACTTCGCGAATAGGCTCAATCATGGAGTACGGCATGGTGATATGAAACTC
>CAZZEV010000421.1:0-2450 GCA_964653305.1 uncultured Cellvibrionaceae bacterium
TGTGCATCGCGGTGCTCATGCATTGGCTGATCGCGCCACAGTAAAATTTGAAGCTGCGCGCACTAAGGTTGCAGAATTTATTAATGCGCCCGATGCTAAACAAATTATTTGGACGCGTGGCACCACCGAAAGTATTAACTTGGTTGCTGCAAGTTGGGGGAAGGCGAATTTAAAAGCGGGCGACCGTATTTTAGTGTCGGCAATGGAGCATCACTCCAATATTGTTCCTTGGCAATTAATCGCGCAGGCGACTGGCGCAAGTGTTGAAGCTATTCCGGTAGATGCAACGGGCACTCTTGATATGCAAGCTTTTGCCGAAATCTTAGATGCCAATGTAAAAATGGTTTCAGTTGGTCATGTTTCCAATGCGATGGGTACTATTAATCCCATCGAAAAAATTATTGCAGATGCGCATGCGGTAGGGGCAAAAGTATTAATTGATGGCGCCCAAGCCGTCAGTCACTGGGCGGTAGATGTTCAAGTGCTGAATTGCGATTTTTACGTGTTTTCCGCGCACAAATTATTTGGCCCCACCGGTTTGGGTGTGCTTTACGGTAAGCGTGGAGTTTTAGAGTCCATGCCACCTTATCAAGGTGGTGGTGAGATGATTGAAACGGTTAGTTTTGCAGGCACAACGTTCAATCAATTACCCTACAAGTTTGAAGCGGGAACGCCTGATATTGCCGGTGTTATTGGTTTTGGCGCGGCGATTGATTATTTGAATCAACTGGATCGCAAAGCCGCTGCCGCACACGAGCAAGCGTTACTCGCTTACGCAGAAGAAAAAGCGCGCGCTACGGATGGCATTACATTGATTGGCACTGCCGCGCATAAAACCAGTGTAATGAGTTTTATGCTCAATGGGGCACATCCGGCGGATGTTGGTGTCCTATTAGATAAGCAGGGCATTGCCGTGCGTACGGGTAATCACTGCGCGCAGCCGATTATGGATCAATTCGGAATTCCCGGAACTGTTCGTGCAAGTTTTAGTTTTTATAATACCTTTGCCGAAGTAGATCGCCTCTTTGCGGCCATTGAAAAAGCGAAAATGTTTTTGTTGTAATTTAATCGCCAGTATCTTGCTGGCGGAAAGAGAGGTGCATCATGAGCGTCGAAACATTTAATCCGCAACAAGAATCGGTTTCCGTAACCGCTGCCGCCGCTGCGCATTTTAAACGTCAGCTCAGTAGTAATTCGGATGCTAAAGCCGTTCGCCTAAGCGTTAAACAAAGCGGCTGCACTGGCTGGATGTACGTGGTTGATTTAGTCCCTGAAGGTAAGGCTGAAGATTTACATTTGGCTTTGGGTGAGGGGGTTGAACTGTTAATCGATCCTGCTGCTTTGTCGGTTGTTAGCGGCACCGAAATTGATTACGTCACTGAAGGCGTTAATCGCCAGTTGAAATTCAACAACCCGCGTGTCAAAGATTACTGCGGTTGCGGCGAAAGTTTTAGCGTCGCCAGTTAAGTTTACGATTTATCTATTCGAGATTCGTTATGTCTGAAAGACGCATGGTTGTAGCGCTTGCCGATTGTCCTGCACGCCGAGTGCCCGATGGTACGCCGCTCACCATTCCACAAGATACGTTTGTGACTATTACCCAAGCATTGGGTGGCAATTACACCGTTACCTATCATGGTCAGATGGTGCGCGTAGATGGCACTGATGCTGACAAGCTGGGGCTTGAGGCTGATACCTTAAGCTTTCCTGATCCTACTGACGAGAATATTCATGTGGATCAAGTTTGGCAGGCTCTGGGCAGTGTGTATGACCCAGAGATACCTGTTGATTTGGTTAACCTTGGTTTGATCTACGGAGTTAAGGTCGATCAAGCGGCAAAGCATGTTGCCATCCAAATGACGCTAACCGCGCCTGCGTGTGGAATGGGCCCAGTTTTGGTGGGCGATGTTGAGTATCGTGTACGCAAAGTTCCCAACGTTCAGTCCGTGAAAGTTGAGTTGGTGTTTGATCCTCCGTGGGCGCGTCACATGATGAGTGAAGAGGCCCAGCTAGAAACGGGAATGTTCTTCTAGGCACCTGTTTGGTAGTGAGCGCTCAGCTTTACAGGCATAATGCCGCCCTCAGTAACTTGTCGGATTTAGCACACAATGACCCAGTTTGGTATAGATGTAAGCGCCGAGGATATAGTCGATACCCTCGGGTTTTTTGACTCTTGGGAAGATAGATACAAATACATTATCGATCTTGGCAAAGAATTACCGCCCATGCCAGAAAGCTTACGCACCGAGGAATACCTTGTGCGAGGCTGCCAAAGTCAGGTTTGGCTGGTGCATGAGGTGCGCGACAACCGTCTATTTTTCCAAGCGGATAGCGATGCGTTTATTGTAAAAGGCTTGCTGGGTGTAGTCTTGGCTGCCTATAACGGCAAGGCGGCAGCAGACATTTTGGCGGTGGATATAGACGCTTATTTTGCCCGCTTAGATCTTATG
>CAZZEV010000422.1:0-2446 GCA_964653305.1 uncultured Cellvibrionaceae bacterium
CAATACCACATTAAAAGATGCGGCCAAGTGCGCCTTAATTTCAATGGATTCAACGATTCGCTCAAATCTGAGTGTAGGTATGCCACTGGATTTATTGGTGTATGAAACCAACAGCTTAACCGTAAAAACCCATGTAAGCATTGGCTTGGACGACCCCTATTACAAGCAATTGCGGTCAAGTTGGGGCGAGCGTTTACGCCAAGCTTTTCACGATATGCCAGAACCTGATTATTGGTCCGAGTGATGTTGAGCGAGTGCATTTTTTTTCAGTAAAAGTGCGATGAAATCATCCCTAGACATTGGGTGGTACATAAAAAATCCTTGGGCCATGGCGCATTGATTTTTAATGATGAAATCCAAGGTTTCCTGATCCTCAATACCTTCGGCAATCACTTGCAAATCCAAGTGGTTGCCAATATCGATAATACTGCGTGCGATCGCGTATTTCTTTTTATTGCGCGTAACATCCATTAAAAAGGAGCGATCGATTTTTAAGTAGTCAATGGGTAAATCTTGCAAATAGCTGAAGGATGAATAGCCCGTGCCGAAATCGTCAATCGCAAAACGAATACCCGCTTGTCGCAACTGGCTCATAGTTTGTAACACACTTTCTTTATCTTCCATGAAAAGCGATTCGGTAATTTCGAGAACAATGTTATCGCCATTTACGTTGTATTTTAGAAGTTTGTTTTGAATGTTATTGGCGAGTTCTGCATCCTTAAATTCATGCGCAGAAAGATTGATTGCAACCGTAATTTTTTCCAAGCCCTGTTGCTTCCAGCGAGAAATTTCGGCACAGACCTTATCAAAAACAATGCGCCCTATATCGCTAATCAGATTTGCTTGTTCGGCAACGGGAATGAATTGTGACGGCGGTATCATGGAACCATCGGGTCTAATCCAGCGAGCCAAGGCCTCAGCAGCAACTATCTTTCCGTTACGCACCTCAATTTCTGGCTGCAGATAGATATCAATTTGGTCATTCGAAATGGCGTAGCGAAGATTATGCTCAAATTCCAATTGGTGTAGAGCAAGGCGCTCCAGTTCTTCGCTGTAAAATTGAAAGTTATTTTTGCCCATTTTTTTTGCGCGATACATGGCCATATCCGCCTTGCCTATCAACCCCTCGGGGTGGGTGTCGTCGCGTGGATAAATGCTAATGCCCATGCTGCAGCTAATAAAGTGATTGTGATTGTTAAGCAAAAATGGCTTGGCTAACGATTCCAGTATGTTGGCGCTGAGACGCATCAGGCCCGATTGCGAAATGTCAGACTCAATTAGTATTACAAATTCATCGCCACCTAGTCGCGCTAAAACATCGGATTCACGTACGGAATTGCGCATACGTTTAGTGGCTATGCGCAAAAGTTGATCGCCGGCTTCGTGGCCTTCGGTATCGTTCACTTTTTTAAAGTTGTCTAGATCGAGAAAAATGATGGCAATTTTTTTATCATCGCTTGGGTGCTCTGCAATGATAGTTTCAATCTTTTCGAGTAAAAAATTGCGATTGGGCAGCCCAGTTAGCGCATCGTGGTAGGCTTGATGATGAATAAACTCTTCGATCTTTTTCTCTTCGGTGGCATCGCGTAGGCACCACACTCGACCAATAAGGGTATTGTTTTGCAATTGCGGTAATGAGTGGTATTCAAAGATGCGGCCGTTAGTGAAATGCAGCGTACCTTTGATGTGGGCGCTGGGTTGATTTTTAAGTGCATCTGTCATTTCGCTTAAATGCCAAGGGTTGAGCAGCATTTTGCGCACATTTTGCCAAGAAATAGCCTGAGGTTTGCCCTCATATTTTGCGATGTCGGGTAAAAGCTCTCTCCCCATTTTGTTGCTTTTTAAGAGCCTGCCCGCATTGTCGAGCGCCAAAATTATTTCGCCCGTCGCATCGAAGGTGGCATTGAGAGCAGTGAGTGATTTTTGCAGCTGATCCTGTGTATCTTTAAGCGTTTGAAGTTGGGTGCGCAAAAGTTGGGTGCGTTCATTTAATTCTTTTGAGGTTACGTAGAGCGACGTGTCGAGAACTTTACGGTCAAGCTCATGCTGATCATAGGTGTCAGAAATGGCCTGAAGAAGGGCTCCTTGCTGGTTTTCTAGGTCAGCGGCTTTGCAATATTGCTGTAGTTGTCGCAATAACAATTTATGCATAGAGGGTATGTGGTTTCTCTGTTGAACCTTTGGGCTTTAATCCATCGTATAGGGCTAGCATCGTTCAAGACGAATCGTGCGATATTGCCGTTTTTGGCAATTTGACGCACTTCTAGAGATGGTTAGAATTATGTTTATCTGACTCTAAGTTTAGCCTACAAATTGATCCGTGTACCAACTTTAACCCTAGAATATTTATGGTTTTCATTGTTGGAATCGGCGGTCCTTTTTTGGGTGGGTGGTTACAATTAGTGACATTTGTGAATTTTGGATGGAAACCCACTTATGCCACAAT
>CAZZEV010000423.1:0-2437 GCA_964653305.1 uncultured Cellvibrionaceae bacterium
AGCGCCAGTGCGCCCCAATTTAAGTATTGGCGATACTATTTCTGGTATACACGCAGCGCTAGGTATTGCGTTAGCTTTACTCGAACGTGAAAGAAATAACGATGGCGATGGTCAAGTGGTAGATGTCGCGCTCTATGAGTCTATGTTTAATTTAATGGAAGCGGTGGTGCCTGAATTTTCAGGCGCGGGTGTTATTCGTCAGCCATCGGGTACTACTGTGACGGGGATTGTTCCCACCAATACCTATCGCTGCAAAAACAGAAAATATGTTGTGATTGGTGGCAACGGCGATTCAATTTTTCAGCGTTTAATGGAGACTGCTGGTCATCCCGAAATGGCGCATGACCAGCGCATGAGTAACAATGCTGGCCGCGTTATTCACGAAGCGGAAATTGATCATGCGTTGGCGACTTGGTGTTTAAGTAAAGACTCCGAAGAAATTTTGGAGTCGCTTGATAAAGCCCGCGTGCCTGCTGGGCCCATTTACAATGTAGAAGATATGTTTGCCGACCCGCACTTCAATGCACGCGGTATGTTTGAACAAGTGGAAATTAATGGCAAGCCATTAAAAATTCCTGCGATATTGCCAAAGCTTTCTGAAACACCGGGGCGTACCGATTGGCCGGGTGGTGAAGTGGGGAGTCATACGCAGGATATTTTAGAAAACATTCTAAATCTATCGGTTAAAGATATAGATCAATTAAAAGAAAAAGGCGTGATCTAATATGACATTAAAACCCGGTTTATATCGCCATTACAAAGGCAATGATTACTATGTCTTTCAGGTGGCACATCACAGCGAAACCCGTGAGCCTGTTGCAGTTTATCAATGCCTATACGGTGATTATTCATGGTGGGTAAGGCCATTGGCGATGTTTACAGAAACCGTAGAAATTGGTGGTGAAATAATCCCACGCTTTGCGTTTGTAAAAGAAATCAGTGCGGATGAAGCAGCGCTACTGAATAGATAAGGTTTAATTACCGAGATCCTGATGACAGACCTTAAAGAATTAAATGACGAAAAATATATGCGCCGTGCGATTGAATTGGCGGCGCAAGGTGAGCGATTGGGTGAAGTTCCCGTAGGAGCCGTCATTGTTTGTGATGATGAAATTATTGGTGAGGGTTTTAATCAACCCATTAGCAGTCATGACCCTACCGCGCATGCAGAAGTTGTTGCTCTGCGGCAGGCAGCTGAGCACATTCAAAATTATCGGTTAGTTAACTCAACGCTTTATGTAACGCTTGAGCCTTGTACCATGTGTGTAGGCGCATTGATTCATGCGCGTATTGAGCGTTTGGTGTTTGGCACAACTGAACCCAAAGCAGGTGTTGTTATTAGCCAAGCTCAACTGGTTGACTCGACTTATTTTAATCATCGTATGGCAGTGCAGGGCGGTGTTTTAGCTGAAACTTGTCAGCATCAGTTGAGTGATTTTTTTCGTCGCAGACGGGAAGAACTCAAACAGAAGAAAAATGCTCAAGACAATAGCGATTAAGGGCTGAACGAAATTATAAATAAAAAAAATGATCGATCGCTTGCGCAATCGATCATTTTTTTATTCGGTTAACGCAAGACCTGTTTAGATCTCGCGCAAGGTGTTTAGTCAGATTTACTCTTTCAACAAATCCGCCGCGGCATTTGCGAGGAAGATATGTACTGCGGCTTCATCAACCACATATTCATTTTCTCCCCAGAAGAACGGCCAATCTTCGTGGTTTTCGGGATAGTCTGGCTTCAACACCAATACACCAGGCACTACGCCGCCGGGAATGAAGGAGAAATCTGCACGGTTCATGCCGTAAGCCACTTCTTTAGAATGGGTTCCCACGCCTGATACAAAGGACAAGTTATGTGCAGGATGAGTACCATACAAATAATTCAGGCCTTTAAATACTGCCTCGCGATCGACCAAATCTGGAAACGCTTTGTGTAAATAGTAGTTGTTGATTGAGCCACGAATCACAGCGCTAATTCCTGCCCAACCACCCTCGGTAATCATTACACCGTAGGGATTTTTGGATAAGTTAGCAGCCATTCCTTTTTTATAGCCTTCAGCAAATTTACGCATTTTTGCCGTGTAATCGCTTGGCATATGTGGCATTGCACGCATTAACCAAGGCAAACGAATGGCAAAGTCCATGGGTTTTTGTGGCAAGAGTTTTTCGATGGCTTTGGCGTATTTTTTGTCGCCAGTCGCAATTAATAACTCGGTTGCTGCTTTTACTTTTTCATCGTCCAGTCTTCCGCCTGTTGTGTTGCCGTGATGGAATAAATCGGGCTTCGCTTTGGCACTTTCTTCGTCCCATACTTTTTGAGCGGTGCTAATACATTCTGCGGCGAGTTCGTCGTTAAAGCCTTTTAATGCGCGGCTTGCGGCTGCCAGAGCTGCGATTGAACCGTAATTTAGCGGTGTAGATTTGCTGGTAAATGCCT
>CAZZEV010000424.1:0-2434 GCA_964653305.1 uncultured Cellvibrionaceae bacterium
GGAGGGTGTTTGGTAGGGGTGTTGTATAGTAAGCGCTTTAAAAAAACGGTGTATATGCAAATTCGTAGGTGTAAATTGTCCAAATTGAAGAGTTATGGCTCTGGAAGTATTGCTGTGTTATCAGCTGCGATTTTTGCAATTCTTGTTGCGGCGCACTCCGTTGCTCTAGTTAGTAGCGAAATAAGCCCTGAATTGATATTTGGTGTTTTATCCTTAAGTATATTTGTGCTCTTTGGATGGGGGTTGTTGCGTTTGTCCCCGTTTCTTAGGATTCTAATCGCGTTGCTGCTCATTGCTGCGTGCGCTTACTTCCTGCCTCACCACAACTGCGAATCAGAAAATATAAATTCTTCCGGCATCTGCCGGAGGTGATTAGTAAGTAGATTGTTTTAATAGAGGTATACGTGAAGAAATTACTTGTTGGTTTATCGCTAATGTTACTAAGCAGTTTTTCAATCGCCCAAGAAAAAGCTGATTTCGTATTGGTAGAGAAATCTAAAAACCTACTTACACTTTTTAAAAATCATAAGGTAATCGGAACCTATCACGTTGTTTTTGGTGGAAACCCTGTTGGGCATAAAGAGCAGGAAGGTGACAACAAAACACCAGAAGGGCGTTATACGCTCGATTCCAAAAATGTGAATAGCGCCTATTACAAGTCCATCCATATTTCATATCCAAATGCTAAAGATATCGCTAATGCAAAAGCTAAAGGCGTTTCGCCCGGCGGTGCGATTATGATTCACGGTCAAAAGAATGGTTTTGGTTGGGCAGCGGCTGCAACGCAAAAGACGAATTGGACGTTGGGTTGTATTGCATTGACGAATGAAGATATGGAAGTTATTTGGAAAAGTGTAAATGTTCCAATTCCTATAGAGATAAAGCCGTAATTTATATGTCTGTCGTCACCCCTGCGGGGATGACGACTCCCTGTTAAATCACTTCCGCCAAAACCACTTCTTGGGTGGTGTCGTTAATTCTGCAATCTGCGCTTGCTTGTGCTCATCATCGGTAAACCAATAATAATCGTGTTTGGTTTTGGGTTTTATCCAACCTTTGTAGGGCGCTATATGCTCAAGCTGTAAGGCGGGCAGGCCGAGTTTGCGGTCGGCGTTAAAGCTGCGGTTCCAATCCACTAAAATATCGCGCTTAGCGGTGGCTATGGCGAGTTCTTCGGTTTGTGCTTGTATTAAACGGCAGGCGATAAAACCCACAACCGGTTCGGTGCGGTTGTAGTTTTCAAAAAAAATGTTAGCGCCAGAAATTACAACGGTGTAGTAGGTCATCATTTAATAAATCGTTTCATCAATCTAAATCAACATCACTTTTGTTGAGGTACAAAGGCGTGGATGCTGGCATTTTTTGGAAGAGTTTGCTGAAGTGCTGTTGTACGCGCGCAATATTCATAAGGCCCATGCCGCTGGAAAAACCAAACCATACATAAAGCCCGTTTAAATCGCGGAACATAGGCGGTAGATGTTTCGGGCCTGCAATTACGCCCTCTAAATAACGCTCATACAGGAGCGGTAAATCATCGAGCGTGACTTTGCCCACAAACAACATGGGTATAATTTCTGGCACGCCAGATTGAATCGCGCTGCGAATAAAATTCACATTTTCAACAAAGCCTTTTACGTAAGAAATATCCTTTGTGAACAC
Source organism: uncultured Cellvibrionaceae bacterium (assembly GCA_964653305.1). Classification (GTDB taxonomy): domain Bacteria; phylum Pseudomonadota; class Gammaproteobacteria; order Pseudomonadales; family Cellvibrionaceae; genus Cellvibrio. The sequence goes on from CAZZEV010000424.1 coordinate 1,660, forward strand.
TGAGCCGCCCGTTAAGGTGCCGCCACGAAATACGCGTTGGGTTACGCGATAGCTATCGTGCTGGCTAATTCCTCGCTCAAGAAAGTGTTGGTACACTTGGCAAAAATCTGCGCCTTGCTCGGCTAAATCTACTGCGACAACACGGTCGCTAATGCGGCGTGCGCGCTGTGGAAACGAACTGAAGGTGAGCGTTTCCATTAATACCGCCATGCCTTCTTGAATGGCGGTAATGCGCGGCGAACCTACGCTCAACCAAGTCGCCCAAGGTTGTTGGCGGCCGTTGAGCGTGGTACCTACATGTACCCAACCTTCGTGTACTTCTAATACTTGTAAATCTAATTCTGAAAATAACGCGCGGCGATTAATTTTAATGCAGTCGCCACCGGCGGATGCATCGGACACTATGTCATCACTAATTTCAACGCGCACTTCGCCGCTGCCAAAATAGCTTTCCATGCGCCCGTGCAAACTACTCACGGCTTGTTCTGCATCGATATTACTGGTGTAGGGGCGGTTTAAATGTTCAACCGCAGGCAGCGAGAACAGGTGGCACAAACGCTCGCCCATTTCGCGCAGAGTTTTGCGGTCGCCGCGAATTTTATCCTGCGCTGAGCCGTAGAGTAATTTGCTGAAATGTCCGAATTGATCGGTGCCGCGAGATCTTAAAAGTTCGATAACCACTTGGTATTGGTCGATGGTGGCTAGGAGTATTTGACCCAGCGCATCGCCTCGGCCCAGATCGCGGCGCACATCGGTTTTGAGTTCATTGAGTTGC
>CAZZEV010000425.1:0-2434 GCA_964653305.1 uncultured Cellvibrionaceae bacterium
CTACCTGTTGTGCTACGGCTATGTAAATAGGTTCGGGTTTGTGCAATAAAAACCCTTGTGCGTAATCAATACCTAACTCGCGCACCCGCTTTAATACGGCGGGTTTATCTACAAATTCTGCAACTGTTTTTAAACCGCACACTTTTGCTACATCCACAAAACAACGAACTGCTACATCATCCAGCGGGTCATCCATTAAATCTTTAATAAATTGACCATCAATTTTTAAAATATCTACCGCGAGATTTTTCAAGTAACCAAAAGAAGATGCCCCCGCACCAAAATCGTCGAGCGCTACGCGTACACCAAGCACACTAACTTGCTCAATAAATAAAGACGCATCAGATAAATTGGTGACTGCTGCTGTTTCAGTTATCTCGATACAAATTTTTGCACAGATCACTTCCCCCGCATCCTTTAACATATCAACTGCTTGACGATGAAATGCGCGATCTCCAATAGATTGGCCGGATAAATTTATGCACAACATTTCGATGTTAGGTGCAGTCATATCGAGACTTTTGAGCCAGTCAATACTCTTACGCAACACCCAGCGGTCTATTCGTGACGCCAAATGAAAGCGTTCAGCGGCTGGGAGAAAGGCACCCGGTGGAATTATGGTGCCATCGGTATCGAGCATGCGAAGCAACACTTCTGCATGTATACCCGCATCTTGTTCCGTTAAATTTTCAATGCGCTGCGCATAGAGTTCGAAATGATTTTCATCTAGCGCTCGCTCGATACGTGTTGTCCACTGCATTTCACCGTGACGCGCACGCATGGCTTGATCCGTATCGAACCAAACATGTACTCGGTTACGGCCAGCATCTTTAGCGGCATAGCATGAAGTGTCAGCAGCTTGCATTAATGCAGCTGTCGTTTGCCAACGATTATCCATGACAACTAAGCCAACACTTGTGCCAATACGAAATCGGTGAATATCGTGTTGAAACCGAAAGTTTTCCATTTTGTCGCAAATTTCTTGCGCGACGCGCTGCGCTTGATCCGTTGAGCAGTGTTCTAAAATTACACCAAATTCATCGCCACCTAATCTTGCTAAGGTGTCGCGACTTCGAACGGTTTCACTTAACACTTTACTAACCTGTTGTAGCAATTGATCGCCCACAGAATGCCCACAGGTATCGTTTACAATTTTGAATTGATCTAAATCGATATACATAAGTGCGTGATGCGATTTGTCTTCATGTGTGCGGTGTAACAAACGCCTTAAACGACTTTCAAATTCGGTGCGATTCACCAATCCTGTTAAGGCATCGTGTGTTGCTTGATAACTCACTTCACCACTTAATCGCCGCTGTTCTGTCACATCGTGAAACACTAATACAACGCCCAGTACGTCGCCCTGTTTATTGCGAATAGGTGCGGCGGAATCTTCAATGCCAAATTCATCACCGTTGCGTGAAATAAGTAAAGTGTGATTGGCAAGCCCTACAATTTTTCCCTGCGCTAAACAGGTTGCGACTGGGTTTTCAGTAGGTGCGCGGGTTTCTTCATTGACGATATGAAACACTTGCGCCAAGGGCCTACCTTTAGCTTCTTCGCTAGTCCATCCCGTCATGCGCTCCGCAACCGGGTTGAGCCATTCGGCGTTGCCATTCGCATCTGTGGTAATCACGGCATCGCCAATGGATTTTAAAGTAACGCGCATTAATTCGTGTTGTTCCGCTAATTCACTGGTGAGATTACGCAGGCGAGTTACATCCCAATTCGCGCCAATCATTGACAAGGCATTCCCTTGTTCGTCACGGGTAACTTGCGCAGTAGCGCGCAGGTAATGAATACTGCCATCGTTCCAAACAATTCTAAATTCAGTATTAAACGGCGTGATTCCAGCAATGCAATCTGCAACGGCTTTTTCTGCTGTCTCTTTATCCTCTGGATGTAAATGATTGGCCCAAAGTTCGTAGGCGCCGGTTTGATTGCTCGGTGACAAGCCGTAAAGCTTATACATCCACTCATCCCAAACGAGCACGCCTTCCACAAGGTTATATTCCCAAATACCTATTTCGCCGCTATCCGTTGCCATTGTCATGCGCGTATGCGCCTCGTCAACCGCGATACGCTGTTGTATACGCTCGGTAATATTTTGAAATGCGCCCACGATACGAACAGGTTTTTGCCCATCAAATTCTACGGAACCCACTGCACGCACCCAAATGTGTTGCCCGTTAGCTTGAATAAACGGTAATTCAAAATCCCAACTTTCTCCTGTTTGCATGGAGCGTTCTACTGCTGCTTTAATAATTGGGCGCGCGCTTGGCGCGTAGAAATTAATCGCTTCATCTAGTTTAGGCGTGTAGCCTAAGGGTACGCCATGGATACGACAGGTTTCATCGGACCAATAAATAAGTCCGGAAACTAAATCAACTTCCCACCCGCCAACGCCTGCAATTTTTCCAGTTTTATCGAGCAA
>CAZZEV010000426.1:0-2432 GCA_964653305.1 uncultured Cellvibrionaceae bacterium
AACGTCAACGGATTAAAGTATGGTTGAATCACTGCTTTTCTGAGTTTACGAAGGCGCTAAAAACTGAAGAGTCATTTCAAGCAGAATTTACTGAATAGTTTCACGCGCGGGTTAGATCGCATTACGACTAACCCGCACTAACGCACTATGGTTTTAATCAAGAAAATCAAATTCATTGCTTGTGAAAAAAATCTTGAACCCTTGCCGCAATTTGATTGTTGGTCAGATTATCTGCTGCTTCAACGCCCGCTATAAGATCTCCCAAACCTTTGTGCTCAACACGCTTTTTAAATTGACCTTTCGCTTCACCAGGGCCAAATATATAAATGGCAGTAGCGCCATGAATATATTCAATCACATCATCATAAAAACGCTCCATGTTGTGCGCAACATGCCTTTCGCGTTGATCCTCTGCAACACCCGCAGACTCTGCGCCCTGCCCAGAAGAGCAATATGTTTTTCAATTCCAGATGATATGGAATGCTCCTTTATCGTCGGTTCATTGCTAAACACCACAAACGCCTCACGGTGATCTATCCACACGCCCACTTGGTGACTTACAACTTGTTGATGACTCATATTGCTTACCTTGTTAGATGCTAAACAACAATCATAAGAGCGATGACAAATTGCATCTGTACGTAAGCGCACTGTTCTGCCCGCTTTACAGAAAACAACCACTCGCAGAGAATTTAGATTAACCTACCCCCATTCAACCCCAGCGCCACGAGGCATACCATGACCACATTCCGCACCGAGCACGACACTATGGGCGAGGTTCAAGTGCCCGCTTCCGCGCTTTACGGCGCTCAAACTCAACGGGCGATTGATAACTTTGCGTTTAGTGGTTTGCGTTTACAGGCACGATTTATTCACGCTGTTGCGCACATTAAAAAAGCAGCTGCGCAAACGAATTTGGAATTGGGTTTATTAGATGCCAACATCGCTGCTGCAATTATTCGCGCAAGCGAGGCAATCATTGCAGGCGAACACGCCGAGCAATTTCCCGTGGATGTTTTTCAAACCGGTTCTGGCACCAGCACCAATATGAATGTGAACGAAGTGATTGCACATGTAGCGAGTAAATTTGCGGGTCAACCTGTTCACGCCAACGATCATGTGAATATGAGCCAGAGCAGTAACGATACGATACCGAGTGCGATTCACATTAGCGCTGCGCTCGCCTTTGAACAGCAACTTATTCCCGCGCTAGAAAATTTACACACGAGCATGCTCGGCAAAGCGGCGTACTTAGACGATGTAGTTAAAACGGGTCGCACGCATTTAATGGATGCTATGCCGCTCACCTTCGGCCAAGAAATTAGCGGTTGGGCGAGCCAAATTGAAAGTAATTATGTGCGCCTGCAAACTGCATTGCCGCAATTATTGCAACTTGCACAAGGCGGTACCGCAGTGGGTACAGGCGTAAATGCGCACGACGATTTTGCAGAAAAATTTGCGCAACACTTAAGCGAAAATACCGGCTTACCTTTTACACCAAGCGATAATTTTTTTGCATTGATGAGCGCGCAGGATACGGCGGTCGCTGTGTCTGGCCAATTAAAAACCTTGGCAATAAGCTTAATGAAAATCGCCAATGATTTACGTTGGATGAATTCCGGCCCACTCGCGGGCATTGCAGAAATTAGTTTGCCCGCGCTGCAACCCGGCTCATCGATTATGCCGGGCAAAGTAAACCCCGTTATACCTGAAGCTGTTTGTATGGTCTGCGCACAAGTGATGGGTAACGATGTAAGTATCAGCATTGCAGGGCAATCGGGAAATTTTCAATTGAATGTGATGCTACCGCTCATTGCGTACAACTTATTGCAATCCATCGAGCTGCTGAGCAAGGCCTGTAATCAATTAGCGGATAACGCCATCGCAAGTTTTAGCGTGAATCAAACCACCATCGACAAAGCGCTCGCCCGCAACCCGATTTTAGTCACCGCCTTGAATTCCTTGATTGGCTACGAACAGGCCGCCGCCATCGCGAAAAAAGCTTACAAGGAAGGCCGCGCGATTATCGATGTCGCAGAAGAAGAAACGCAGCTAGGCCGCGTTGAACTAGAGCGCTTATTAGACCCCAAACGTTTAACTGGCCAATAACAGAGGCCTAATTTAGGCTCCACAAACACGAATATCCCTCCCGTGCCAGCAGCCAAAAGCCGCACAAGCTGTTAGAATGGCGGCCTTTTTTCGACACACCCCCTCCTTATTAGGCATGGGGCTAACTCCGACTGCATCAGCCAGAGAATTTACCTATGAGCGACAATCTACATCCTACCCAATCCCTCAGCTACAAAGATGCTGGCGTTGATATCGAAGCTGGCGATGCGCTAGTTGAGCGAATTAAAAGCGTTGCCAAGCGCACCAAGCGCCCAGAAGTCATGGGTGGATTAGGCGGTTTTGCATCTTTGGTTGAGATTCCC
>CAZZEV010000427.1:0-2425 GCA_964653305.1 uncultured Cellvibrionaceae bacterium
AACCCAAATCGATTCGCAGCTTTGTGATTCGAGCGGGTCGCATTACTTCTGGCCAAAAGGCGGCGTTTGACAACTTTTGGCCAAGCTATGGGCTGAGCTTGTACAAGGGTGCCATTGATTTGGAAACCATCTTTGGCCGTAAAGCGCCCCTGGTACTGGAAATTGGTTTCGGCATGGGCGATTCGCTGTTAGAAATGGCAAAAAACGAACCGGATAAAGATTTTATCGGCATTGAAGTGCATCCGCCGGGTGTGGGTAAATTGATAAATGAGGCGGGTAAAGCGGGCGTAAAAAACCTGCGCGTCTATATGGCTGATGCTATGGATGTGTTGGAAGATTGCATTGCCGATGGCGCAATTGACCGTTTACAGCTGTATTTTCCTGATCCTTGGCACAAGAAAAAGCACAATAAACGCCGCATCTTGCAATCTGCTTTCGTTCAAAAAGTACGCCCAAAACTGAAGCTTGGGGGTGTCTTTCATATGGCGACTGATTGGCAAAACTACGCCGAACAGATGCTAGAAGTTATGAACAGCGCCGAAAAATACTCTAACCTCGATGAAAATAACGGTTATAGCCCCAGGCCAGAATACCGCCCAATTACCAAATTTGAGAAGCGTGGCGCACGCTTAGGTCATGGGGTTTGGGATTTATTGTTTCAACATCGTTCATAATTTGTTAAGGTGACAACCCTAACAATAACGATGAAACGGATTTTAAGACTGCTTAAATTAGCAAAAAAAGGCATAAAGCCAACTAATTAGAAAGACGGTATTAAAACTAGGATCTAGTAAATCAGGATCGACCGAGCAGCAGTTACCGGATGATCAAATCGTTATATGTAGCTATTTCAGCTATCAATGGAGACTCACATATGAAACACACACGCGTAAAACTCTTATCAGCTCTTGTTGCTACCCTGATTTCTTCAGGTGTTATGGCCGACAACCACAAATTTGAAGTTCAAGTTGGTGTTGGTCGCGATTTCTTTGAAGAGTCAAGAGATGATGCAACTGCATTGAACTTTGGCTTAGGCTATGTTCTGAACAAGAACTGGACCTTGGAAGCAATCGCTAGCGATTTCAATACTGAAGTTAGCAATACAAACGTTGATATCGATGGCCGTCAGTACCGTTTAGACGCACTGTACAATATCGACACCACCAGCTTGTGGCGTCCTTATGTTGCCTTCGGTGTGGGCGACCAGTCTTTGAAAGTGAAAGGCATGAAAAATGACCGCGATACCTTGGTAAACTTGGGTGCCGGTTTGAAGCACAGCTTGGGTGGTAACTGGGAATTCCGCAGCGACATCCGTGCGTTTAACAGCTTGGATCGTGAATACACAGATTTGGCTGTAAATGCAGGTATTAGCTACTTGTTCGGCGCAGAACCCGTTAAAGCGGCTCCTGTCGCTGTAGCACCTGCTCCAAAAGCAGATATTGATAGCGATGGCGACGGCGTGTTTGACTCTAAAGACAAATGCCCAGATACCCCAAAACAATACAAAGTTGACTCTGTTGGTTGCCCAATGGAATTGACTGAAACTGTTGCAGTGAAATTGGCTGTTAAGTTCGATACTGCTAAATCAATCGTTAAAGACGAATACTTGGCCGATATTGGTAACTTGGCTAAGTTCATGGACCAATACGCTAACACTGTTGTGACTGTTGAAGGGCACACCGATAGCCAAGGCGCTGATGCGTACAACGAGAAGCTGTCACAACAACGTGCTGAAGCTGTTAAGCAAGTATTGATCACCAAGTTCGGCATTGCTGCTGACCGCGTAACCGCTAAAGGCTTCGGCGAAGCACAACCAACTGCAGATAACAAAACCGCTGCTGGCCGTGAAGAGAACCGTCGCGTAGTAGGTGCTGTTTCTACTGACGTGAAAAAGAAACAAACTAAGTAATTAGTTCTTGTTTTAAAAACCCGGCCTAGGCCGGGTTTTTTATTGTCTGTAATTTATTCTGCTGTCGCCCTAAAATAATCCACATCCACAAATGATGTGCTGCTCTCGCCCAAACTAAACAGTCCCATCTGCGCACCTACCCAGCGACCTTTGCTCGCCGTAAATAGATCGCCCACTGGCGTGAAGGTTTTTGCGTCTAGGCTATAAGCAAATTGGGTTTTGGCTGCTGCGCCCACACTCATGCGTAAGCTAAGGGTTTTTTGCGGTAAATCTACAGTTGCCAGCGTTTGCTCCTGACAGTTTGCTTCGGCTTTTTCGCATCTGACTAACACCAACTGCTGCCCCTGCTGGCTCGCTTTAACGCCAATCCATTGATAATCAAAGCCATACATAATCAAGCCTGCACTATCGCCTGCCTTTAGGTGACTTGTATCTAGCTTGGTGGTCACTACAAACTTTTCCGCCGGTAATTTTTGCAGCAGGAGCGAAGGTACATCCCACAGATTTTTTTTCTGG
>CAZZEV010000428.1:0-2422 GCA_964653305.1 uncultured Cellvibrionaceae bacterium
TGCTAATGGTTTAATGAATATCCAAATTATGCGTTAGGGTTTCATAAAATATATTCCAATCAGACTGACTTTTCTTCCGCACTTTTTCATGCAGCAGTTTTTCGGTATTGGGTAAACTGAGCTTTTTGCGATTGTGGTAATGGTTATAGCCAATCTCCCACGTGGCATAAAGATCATCTGTCGTTGTATTGTTGCTGCAAACGCCTTGCATATCGCCCGTTAGGAGTTGAGTAGCCATTAACTCCATTGTTGCAGTGAAGCGTTTTGTGTTTTCGGTATAAAGATCTACACCTTGATTCCAAGCTACTTCAGTTGCATGCAGTGCAGACGCGAGCGCATATTGTGCGTGGTGATTATTATCTCTGCAGGTTTCTTGTGTTAAACCGTCAACCCACTTTTCAGGATTACTCCAGAATTTTTTATAGTTGCCGCCGTCGCCTTCAATGCTCGGAACTGTCCCGTCCGACGCTAAATAAAAATAAGCCGGTATGCGTTGCTTTAAGCGCGTTATACCAAGTGTAAATTCAGTTTCATCTTCATTAAATATCGCAATGTTCATGATGGCGTCAATTTGGGTTAAATCGACATTTCCATTCCAGTTGCTAGCAGTATTTAACTGAGGGTAAAACGCACGCTTGAACATGGCCTGCAATTTAGCTTTATCCGCAGAATTCCATTTTGAATACCCGCGCATAAGTTCTGCTGCTGGGCCGAAGAGTGCACCAATCCACCCTGCGGTTAATTTATCTTGATCGTTGCCGCCGTTAAACCCTTGAAAATCCGCCCATACATTCAGAATCTCAATCGCTTGCTTTGCGTAAATGTCTTCGCCGGTGTAGTGCCATGCTAAGGCATTGGCATACGCCTTTTGCGAATCTAATTTTGCTAGGCCAGCATCAGCATCGTTTTTTGAATTGAGATAAGTGAATTTGTTACTCCCACTAACCGCAAAGCGTTGGAGTTTTTTAAATTCACTTGCCCAAGGTTCTGAGTTGGACTTTATTTTTTGTTTTACAAATAATAGTTCGCTGTTAGTAGGTAAGGCTCCAGGATGTTTAAATGCCATAGCCGCATAAGCGGGCAAGGCGATACCCAGAACCAAAACGCTCACACCTAAAAGCCGCACGCCTAATGAAAATAAAAGTGAATTTTTCATGGCTAATTATCCAATCTTTATATGATTTTTAATGGGCAAATCGCGGATGCGAGGCCCACCAGCGGCAACTATCGCGTTAGTAATACTCGCGCCTACGGGCGGCATTCCCGGCTCACCGGCACCGCTGTGTTTTTTATCGCTGCTGATTAGCGTCACCACTATTTTTGGGCTTTGCGATAGCCGCAGCATAGGGTAATCGTGAAAACTGGATTGTTCGGCGGCGCCGTCTTTAAACGAAATTTCACCCATAAGTGCGGCCGACAAACCAAAAATAACCGAGCCTTCCATTTGCGCTTGCACACGGTCTGGGTTAAGAATTTGTCCGCAGTCTATGGATATGTGAACTTCCAGAACGCGCAATTCATTATTGATAAGATTTACTTTACTGGCCACGGCAACATAACTTTCAAAGCTGTAGTGGGTGGCGAATCCCCAACCTTCAGACGCGTTTACTTTTGCTGGCCAGCCACTGGTTTTTTGCACGGCTTTAATCGCATTTTTTAAGCGCAGCGGGCTATAGGCAAAATCACTTTTTTCGGTTTTGGGTTTTCCATCATTCGGTTCCTCGGCGGGCAAGGAATCCAAATGGTATTGCAGTGGATCAATTTTATTTGAGCGCGCAATTTCGTCCATAAAACTGTTGAGTGCGAAGGCATGATTGCTGTTGTAAACCGAACGCACCCAGCCAATTCTTGTGTGAGCGATGACGGGAATATTTCGCGCGCGCAGGTGAGGAATTTTGTAAACGAGTGAGGTAAAACCTTGCCCCAATTCCCAATCTTGCATGTAGCCCGTGTCTGGTTTAAAGAGTGAAATAATGGAGGGCGATGCCACGCTAGAATCCAAGCCAATAATCTGGTGCTTGGCATCAAGTGCTGCTTTGTAATGCTGCACACTGAAGGCGTGATAGTAGCCATGACGAGTTGTATCTTCGCGAGTCCAGGTGACTTTGACCGGTTTGCCAACGGCTTTAGCAAGCACCACTGCCTCAGCCACAAAATCGGGCTTGGATTTGCGACCAAAACCGCCACCTAACAAGGTGATATTGACGGTGACTTGTTCAAGTTTAAATCCCAACATATCGGCAATTAATTTGCGCGCGGTCATGGGGTCTTGTACGCAGGCCCACACTTCACAGCTAGTGGCCGTGACTTTCGCCGTGGCTGCAGGCGGTTCCATGGTGGCGTGCTCTAAATGCGGAAGGCTGTAAGTCGCTTCATAGGTTTGCGCTGCGCTGGCAAAGGCTTGGGCGATATCGCCACAAGT
>CAZZEV010000429.1:0-2414 GCA_964653305.1 uncultured Cellvibrionaceae bacterium
ATCGAGGATGATGCGGTTGTGATCACGGATAAGCGCGGCAGCGGCTTTGGCAATGGCTTGCTTACGAACTGAAATTTTTTCTTCGGCAGGGTTGGCAATCAACTCTTGCGGGACAAGCACAGCACCGCCGTAGCGGCGCAGCAGTAAACCATTAGTTTCTAACGCGGCTAAATCCTTTCGAATCGTAACTTCTGAGGTGACAAACTGCCCAGCCAAGGTCTCTACACTTACTTCACCGCTGGCGTTAAGCAGCTCAATAATGGCGCGACGGCGCTGTTGAGTGTTACGTTTGGTCATGAAGGCTTGCCTTAAGTTTCGTTTCGAAAGATATTTTTACCCTTCCGAAAGATAAAGGCAAGCTTTTATCGTGTTAATTCAGCACCATTCTCGCTTCGCCCGCTAAAACACTGGCTTTGGTGTGACAAGTTCCGGTTCCTTTCCAGTCTAGGCTTGCGCCTACCAGCAGCGAACGCTCACCTTCAATAGTTTCACCTTTTGCAGTGACTAATTTTGCATCGCCGACTTTTGCGCGAAGTTCAGCCGTTGCGAACTGGCTTTCCTTTAGCTTGATATTAACTTCTCCCGCGTTCACATTGGCAGTGAGGCAGGCGCTGGTTCCCTCTATGCGAAGCTCCCCAGCCGTTAAGTTGACCTCCAGCTTTTTATCCTTGGGAACACCCAATTTTACTTTTAAGGTCACATGATCGTAATGGGTGATGCCTGAGGGCGACAATCCAAACTCGGTGACATTGCCGGTTTTCTTACTCCAGCCCAATTCTTTGAGTAGCTCTAAACACTTGTCTCGCTTCTCTTGCTGACAGCTGGCTTTCACGACTGCCGTTACACTCGTGCCCGTAGTGCCGGTGATTTCTACGTCACCCGCTGGCACATCTAGCCTTATAAGTTCCGCGCCTGAAACATCCTCCTGCAAAGTAATGCTTCTTTCACCATCACCAGCCAAGGCGACTGCAGAGCTGAAAACGGCTAGCAAGGAGAGGGTGCTGCCTACAATTGTGTTGCGACTAATACTAAACATAAGGCCATCCATTGAAGTTAGTTTTTAACAAGTTCCGAGTGAACTTGAGTTACTTCTCTAGACGTATGTTTCCCTCGTTTTAGATTCTCTGACTGAAAAATTTAGTACTCATTAGCGTTGTTGGATAATCCGGGTCAACCCAAATAATGACATACGTCAATTGTCCCCCTCTAAAAAATCATACAATAATATGATCGATAAAACTCATAACGAAAACAGAGGGCAAAACGATGAACATCAAAATGGGTCTAGCGGTACTGGCACTGGTAATGCCGAGTCTATGCTTCGCACAAGCGGAGGAAAAAGTAGTCGAAGATTTCAAACCATCCAGCGTCAACCAGCCTGGTAAAGACTACCCCCAAGTAAACTCTCAGGGTTACGCACGATTCCGCATAGAAGCACCTGACGCGAAAGCGGTTAACGTGAGCCTAGGCCTTGGTGGTAAGGGCGGTACAGATCTCACCAAAGGTGCGGATGGTGTATGGACGGGTACGACCGCAGGGCCAATGGATGAAGGTTTTCATTACTACCATCTCAAAGTAGACGGTGGCGTGTTTAATGATCCGGGTGCAATGAATTTTTATGGTTCCATTCGCTGGGAAAGCGGTATCGAAATTCCGGCTCACGATCAGGATTTTTACGCCGTTAAAAATGTTCCTCATGGTCACGTGCACGAGGTTTTGTTTCCCTCAAAGAGCACAAATTCAACCAAACGCGCGTTTGTTTACACTCCGCCGGGCTATGAAAAGGCCGATAAAAAACGCTACCCCGTTCTTTATCTGCAACACGGTTGGGGAGAAAACGAATACGCGTGGATGAATCAAGGCCGCGCAAATTTAATTATGGATAACCTGATTGCCGAAGGAAAAATCAAACCCTTTATTATTGTCACTACCTACGGTATGACCAATGAAGCTAAGTTTGGCACCATCGCCTCATTTGATATCAAGCCCTTCCAAACGGTTCTGTTAGATGAATTGATCCCTTATGTTGATTCGCATTTCCGCACGCTGTCTGATCGTAAACAACGCGCAATGGCAGGCCTATCAATGGGTGGTATGGAAACCAAAACGATTACCATGGCTAACCTAGATACGTTTTCTTACATCGGATTATTCAGCGGTGGTTCGTTCAAAATAGAAGATGTAAATGCAACGACAGGGTTCAAAGAAAAAGTGAAGCTCGCTTTCGTGAGTTACGGCAGCCGCGAAATGATGGATGAGCGTATGCGTAGTTTTGTCGGCGACCCAAAAGCAAATACCGAGGCCTTAAAAGCAGCGGGCATTAACAGTGTGCTCTATGTATCACCCAATACTGCCCACGAGTTTTTAAGCTGGAGACGCAGCTTGCGCGAATTCGCCCCACTCTTGTTTAAAGA
>CAZZEV010000430.1:0-499 GCA_964653305.1 uncultured Cellvibrionaceae bacterium
CCGGAAATTAAAAATCCACACACAATACGCGTTAAAGAATGTGGTAATTCGTAGACGGTATAAATCGCACCCGCTAAAGCTACTAACATCAACAAGAAAAATAATTGCGCACTTGTTACGCCGATTGAAGCCAACACAATGGTCATGCCCAAGAAACTCAGCATGCCGATATTTTGAATCCAATTGTTGCCCGCCAAAACCGTGCCCAACTCATCCGCTTTGGCGTGATATTGAATCAATGCATTTAAAGGAATAATAAACAGGCCGCCTAAGAACCCCAGCACCGTAAACGTCAGCGCCATACTCATGCGCGAATCCAACGCTGGCATAACACCTAGTAGCAATGCAAAACCTAAAGCTCCGACAGGAATTAATCCCAGCTCGATATAATTTTTTGAAATTTTTCCTGCAAACAAAGAACCTAAAATAATACCTATTCCGGTGCAGGCAATAATACCTTGAATTACCAAGGTATCCGTTTCATGCAATACCTCTTTCG
>CAZZEV010000430.1:509-2402 GCA_964653305.1 uncultured Cellvibrionaceae bacterium
ACACGACTTGTGCAATTGCCCAAAACATGGACAAGCCGATAATGGATAACCAAATTGCGCGCTTGTTAAAAATTGTTGTTAAATTTTTCTTTAAATAGCCACCGCTAAAAAATTGGCCAGACGAAAACGATTTGCTGTCATCGCGCTCGCGCTTCGCGGGCAATTGATAGGCCATCCACAATTCAAATATGGTGAGTGCCACTAAAATCCAACCCAAGGGTGCAATATGGCTAATTAACGTTGCTGTGTCTGTGATATGAATGGGTGAGAGCAATTTCTCAAATAAAGCGGAGAAAACAAAAGTGCCGCCGAGAATCGCCACAATCGTGATCGCCTGCACAATACCGTTAGCACTCGCGAGCGATTGATCGCCCACTAGTTCACGAATGTAGCCATATTTTGCGGGCGAATAAATCGCCGCTTGAATGCCTAAAATTAAGGTCATCGCAAACGCGAACCAAAACCAACCTTGGTAATAGGCGAAGGTGATTAAGAGCACGGCCAGCAATGCAAACCAAGCGCTGTAACGCATGACTTTATGCTTGGGGTATTTGTCAGCCAAAAAGCCAGAGGGAGAGAAAAGCAGAATAAACGGAATTAAGATGAGCGCATTGACGATTGCAGTCCACACCACCTGCTCTTGGCCATCGTAGGTTTTGAAGATGGTATTTTGAATGACAATCTTGTGCCCCAAATCCACAAAGGCATTGATAAATAATACGATGAGGTAAGGCAGGAAGCCCTTTATCTTAAACACGTCTTGCATTCTTGTTTCTCCTTGTAGGTTGTTAGCTTCGTGCTAGATCACCTGAATCAGCACTGAAGGCGGGGCAAGAGTGCCCACCCTCAGCATATTTTGCTACCTTTTACTGAAAAGTAGCGTTAAAGTTCACGAAAAGCATCACATATCAATACCTTTAGATCGCAATCTCAACCACATTCACCCCTAGGGATCTTATGGCTCAGATTAACTTGCTCTTAGCAACCTTGAAAAAGGCACTAAAATCCCACGGGATTACCTATGCAGAACTCGCACCCAAGCTGGATTTAAGCGAAGCCAGCATAAAGCGCCTATTTGCGGAACAAAGCATATCCCTGCAGCGCTTGGAGCAGATTTGTCAGCTGATGGAATTGGAAATTTCAGATTTGGTACAAATGATGAATGAACAGCAGCCTCGTTTGCAGCATTTATCCATAGAACAAGAACAGGAAATCACCCAAGATTTGGTTTTATTGTTAATTACCGTTTCCGTGCTTAACCGCTGGACATTGCCCGACATTATTAGCTATTACAAACTCAGCGAGAGTGATTGTATTCAAAAATTAGCGCGTTTGGATAAATTAAATATTATTGAGTTACTGCCCAAAAACAAAATTAAATTATTGGTAGCCCCCAATTTCAGTTGGCGTGAGAACGGCCCCATACAGCAATTTTTTCAAGCGAATATTGCCAAGGAGTACTTCAAAACAAAATTTGATGATACCGATGAGTGTTTAATTGTGTTGAACGGCATGCTTTCATCGCAAAGCAACGGCGAGTTTCAACGCAAGCTGAAAAAGCTCGCACGGGAGTTTGACGACATTAATAACGATGATGCGGCACTGCCATTGGAAAATCGCAACGGTGTAACCGTGGTAATGGCCGTGAGAAATTGGCGTTATGGACTATTTGAACCCTTGTTGCGGAAGTAGAAGGAAAAGCAGGTTTTCCTTCTACGGCAAATATAAACACAATTAACGTTTAATATTGCTTGTAAGGTAAAAACTTTCCAGATAATACCACATTGACTCTGTCGCCCTTTGGATCTGGCTCGCGCACAATATCCATACTGAAATCAATAGCGCTCATAATGCCATCGCCAAACTCTTCGTGAATTAATTCCTTAATGGTTG
>CAZZEV010000431.1:0-2402 GCA_964653305.1 uncultured Cellvibrionaceae bacterium
AGGCGGTACCACTAGCGGCTAGGCTCCCTGCAATAAAATGGCGACGCTTCATGCTATTCCCCTTAGCGCAAACTAATGGCGATATTGGTTTTATCTGTCACGCTAAATTTTGCTTCATCAAAACTAGGCTGCCCCATTGTGCCACCATTATTAGAAAAACCATAACCTTCAGTGGGCATGCCAATAGTATTTGTATCGATTACGCCATTCTCATTTTCATCCTGATAGAGTTTGATTGCGTAATTTCCCGCAGGTACATCGCCAAAATTGATGACTAAAGTATCTTTTGTGACAGCGATTTTTTGTCCAGAAAAAGCGTTTTTATTGCTCTTATAGTTATCAGCAGAATTGTAGAGTGCAATCATCATTACGCCTTTGGTTTTAGTGATCTGATCAACTTTGAGCACCAATTCGTGTGCATAAGCATTCAGTGAAACTAGGCTGCTAACTAAAAGGGTGCTGAGGATTTTGTGTGCGCGGGTGAATTTCATAGTGGGTTCCTAGGTTGTTTGTTGGGCTTGTTAAAGCGTGTTTGTTTAAAGAGTGCTTAGGTTAAGGTATAGATCTTGGTTGCGCGTGTGTAAGCTGTCATTTTCTGCACATGACAAATGACCTATAGCGCTAAGCTTGCATCCTGTTTTAAGCTGGTGGACTTTTAATTCTCAGTGGGTCTGACAATAAAATTTATCTCTAAGAGCTTTTCTATCCATGATGAAAAATGAACACATACTGTTAACCTTGGCCGGTGTTTTTACCTTGGGGTTAGTAGCCTATGTAGAGCTTGAGCGGCTTAGTGGCAGCCCTTACATCTTGTGGAGTATGTTGGGATACATATTCTTTCTTATGTGTTTTTTGCCGATAAGCACAGGTTACAGCCGCAAGTTCCCACCGTATTTTTCGCAAGGCTTATTGACGGGACAGATTTTGGTGGCGCTAGTGTCATTGATTGTGCATCAAGGGCCGGTAGCTCCTGTTCTTTTGGTTGTATGGGCAGGGCAACTGCCGGATTTTTTCTCGCGTCGATTGGCGTTCATTCAAGTCGCCGTGAGTGCATTAGCCTTTTACACCATAATGCTTTTTTGTTGGACGGATGCTTACCCGATTATTAGCAGTTTAATTTATTTGGGCTTTCAGTTATTTGCGTTGTCGTCTTCGTTTGCGCGTGTCAGTGAGCGCAATGCGCGCGAGCGCGTTGAACAATTAAATCAGCAGTTGCAGGCGACGCGAATTTTATTGGCGCAATCTAGTAGGCAAGATGAGCGTGTGCGCATCGCGCGCGATCTGCACGATATTTTAGGTCATCAACTCACGGCTTTAAATTTGCAGTTGGAGATTTTGCAGCACAAAGTGCCCGATGAGCTGCGTGAAACTGTGCAGCAATCAAAAGGCCTTGCTAAAGAATTACTCGAAAATATTCGCCAAGTAGTGCGCGATCAACGTAATTTGTTGTCACTGGATATTCGCCAAGCGGTGCAAGCGTTGTTAGCACATATCCCTCAACTTGAAATACAGATCGAGGGTGAACTGCGATTGGATTCCGTACAGCTCGCTGAGCAAATAGTGCTTTGTATTCAAGAGGGGATTAGCAACGCTCTCCGGCACGGTCATGCGACGCGCATAAACTTAATGCTCGAACAGCAATCGAATGAGATTAAGATTTCTCTAGATGATAATGGCCGTGGCTTGGTTGCGGGTGCAGGCAATGGAACGGGCTTACAGGGAATGCGCGAGCGCCTTTCTACTTATCGTGGTCTAGTTGAATTATCGGCACTCGCGCAAGGTTGTCGCTTGGCGATTTCACTCAATTCTAATTTTAAGGAAATTGTAGATGATTAAGGTGGGTTTGGTTGATGACCAACAATTAGTGCGTGAAGGTATTGCGGGTTTGTTATCCCTATCTGGCAAGACTGAAATTCTTTGGCAAGCCGCGAATGGTGCGGAAGCGCTCGATAAAATGCAAAGCACGCATGTTGATATCCTTTTGGCGGATATTCGTATGCCAGTGATGGACGGCATAACGCTAGTGCAAAAGTTGCGTGAGCTTGGAATCGCTACACCGGTGATGATGCTCACCACCTTCGATGACAGCGAGCTTTTTGCGCGCAGTTTGGCGGCAGGCGCTAATGGTTTTTTATTAAAAGATGTCTCGCTGGAAAAACTCATTCACAGTATTGAATCTTTAGTGGCGGGCGGTTTTATTACCGATAACGCCATGCTTAAAAAATGGCAGCAGGATAAATCGCGCCCAGCAAGTGTTCAGCTGACGGAGCGAGAACTGCAAATTCTGCGTTTGTTGGTTGGTGGAATGTCTAATAAGGAAATAGTGCGGGCAGTGTTTTTGGCTGAAGGTACGGTGCGAAACCATGTCTCTAATATATTTGCGAAGCTGGCATGCCGAGATC
>CAZZEV010000432.1:0-2400 GCA_964653305.1 uncultured Cellvibrionaceae bacterium
GGCGGTGAAACCGCTGAAATGCCCGGCATGTACGAAGGCGAAGATTACGACTTGGCAGGCTTCTGCACCGGTGTGGTTGAGAAATCTGAAATTATCGATGGCAGTAAAGTACAAGCTGGCGATGCATTGATCGCCTTGACCTCAAGCGGCCCGCATTCCAACGGTTATTCGCTGATTCGCAAAATTATCGACGTTACAAAAGCAGATTTAACCCAAGACTGCGGCGGCCGCCCATTAGGCGATGCCTTGATGGAGCCAACCCGCATTTACGTTAAATCGGTATTGAAACTCATTGAAGAAAGCCAAGTGAACGCCATGGCGCATATCACTGGCGGTGGCTTGACCGAGAATATTCCACGCGTATTGCCCGATGACTGCAAAGCAGTTATCGACACCAAAAGCTGGACTTTCCCACCCGTATTCCAATTTTTGCAAAAGGGCGGCAACGTCAATATTCGCGAAATGTACCGCACCTTTAACTGCGGCGTGGGCATGGTGATTGTGGTTCCTGCAAGCGAAAAAGATAACGCCTTAGCGATTTTGAAAGTCGCTGGTGAAACCGCATTTGTGGTTGGCCATATCGCTAAAACAGTGGGCGATGAAGCTCAAGTTGACTTGCAAGGCTTGTAATTAGAATGCCCCAAGCGAAAAAAGCGCGTGTTGTTGTACTTATCTCCGGTAGCGGCAGCAATCTACAAGCATTAATCGACGGTGTCGCCGATAACAGTCTACCCATCGACCTAGTGGCGGTTATCAGTAACCGCCCCGAGGTGATGGGTTTAGAACGTGCTGCCAAAGCCAATATTTCCGCCGAGGTGCTCGATCATAAAGCCTTTGCCGATCGCGAAAGTTTTGACCAAGCGCTTATGGCTAGAATCGACAGCTACCAACCCGATTTGATCGTGCTCGCCGGTTTTATGCGTATTCTCACACCGGAATTTACTCAGCATTACCTCGGTAGAATGTTCAATATTCACCCTTCGCTGCTGCCTAAATATCAAGGCCTTCATACACACCAACGCGCGATTGATGCGGGCGAGCAACGCCACGGTGTGACCGTCCACTTTGTGACGGCAGAGCTAGATGGCGGTCCCGCGATTGTGCAGGCATCCGTACCGGTTTTGGCTAACGACGATGCCAGTTCACTCGCCAAACGTGTGCAGCGCCAAGAGCATGTGATTTACCCACTTGCCGTTAAATGGTTTGCGCAGGGCGACTTACACATGATTGACGGTAAAAGTGTGTTAAAAGGTGAACCTTTACCAGCATCTGGCTTCCAAATCGAGTCAGATGAAACCTAAGGGTTATTGAAATGCGTCTCTGTTGCTTAATAAGAACTGTTTGGCTGTTAGTGTTGAGCTTTAGCGTCGCCTTATTAAGCATGAGCCTAGCCCAAGCTGTACCGGCACCCTCGACCTTTGAAACTAGCTACAACGCAAAACTCTACGGTTTTAATATCACCGCCACGAGCCGCTTAAGCCCTTTGCCTAACGGTAACTACGAATATTATTTCAATGCCGACTCTATGGTTGGCAAAGTTACGGAAATGACCGAAGTCAGCTGGAATGCGAAAGAACAACGCATTATCCCGCAGCGTTACATTTATCAACGCAAAGGGATGGGCAAAAACCGCGATGATGAATTAGTGTTCGATTGGGCCGCCAGTAAGGTCACCAATATTAAAAGTGCGCAAAGCCAAGCGCTGGACGCTGCCAAGAATATTCAAGACAGCCTGAGCTACCAAATCCAATTAAGTCAGGATTTAATTGCAGGTAAAAAGCAATTTGAATACTCAATTGCCAATGGCCGCAAAATCAAACAATACAAATTTGAGATTGTGGGCGAAGAACTTTTAACAACGCCACTTGGCGATGTTAAGACCCTTAAAGTTAAACGCACCCGCGATAAGAGTGATCTCGTAACTTACGCGTGGTTTGCTAAAGATTTTCAGTACTTGTTAGTCCGTTTACAGCAAGAAGAAAATGGTTCTGCTTACACCATCTACATTAGTAAAGCCTCTATAAACGGCAAAGCAATTGACCACTTTTAAGGGAACTTCCGAAAACCCACTTTTTGAGCGCTAGCTTCGTTATTTTCGTACTCGAATCCTCATTTATTACATATAAACTGCGGTTCTCCGTGCGAAAATGCCTCGCTATCATCTCAAAAATTGAATTTTCGGAAGCCCCCTTAATTATTACTTTTTACATTTTTACTCTTTAATCTCAGGAAAAAGTCATGAACATTTCAGAAAATTGCGTTGCCAGTATTCACTACACCCTCACCAATGGCGAAGGCAAAGTTATCGATACATCCGAAGGTCAAGAGCCTTTGGCGTATTTGCACGGCGCTGGCAATATTATTCCAGGTTTGGAAAAAGCATTGCTTGGCAAAGTGGTT
>CAZZEV010000433.1:0-2399 GCA_964653305.1 uncultured Cellvibrionaceae bacterium
GCATCATAATCATAAAATCTACAATCATGATGAACTGTAAAGCCATAAGCGTGAACAGCATAATGCGTCCGCGTGCGGGAGAGAGTTCAAGCGACATAAGCATCTCGGAAAAAAGTGTCTTAGAAAATAGACGTCTTAGAAAAATAGCAGAAGGATATTCGTACAGTTTAACGAAGTTTGTAAGGTTCCCGCTAATGACGCTTGTAATCAATTGTGCATCGCGCCTTTAATACAAAAAATAACTGTACATTCACTGTTCTAATGACCAGCATGTGGCTATAGTCAGCGCGATTAATTTAAAATAAGGAATCTGCATGAAGCTCCTACGCACCTGTATTTTTTTGCTGCCCGCATTCGTTCCACTCACGTCATTGGCGCAATCTACAATAACTATAAGCCCGCTTGATAAAACACACATCCAAGTAGAGTACCAACTCCCAAAGTATTGTTCAGCCGCAGCACTACAAGAAAAGTATGGGGGTCGAGCCCCCAGCTTACGCAAGGATTGGCAAGCATTAGATAACTGCAGCCTGTTAACCAACGGCGACACATTAACAATACCGAAAGGTTGTAGCCGCAGCCGCTTTTCGGTGCCCATGAGTACAGCTTTCATTGATCGCGTTGAGCCCTTTGCCTACCCAATGGATGATTTAGGTGTGCGTATTCATACCGGAACTTTTGGTTTAAGCAATAGCTGTGGCGACACTCAGTGGATATTCAAATCACCCAAAGGTAGCGTGGTTGATGAAAGTGGTATTTATGCTGAAAAATTTAAAGCATCGCTCAGCAAAAAAAATTATTTGAATTATACCGGTGTGTATTTGAGCTTCACCCCTCTCAAAAAAGCGACGCGACAAGTATTTACCGAACGAGTGCCACCAGAACTCGCAACGACTATTAGCGAAGGCCAGCAAAGCATCGCTGATTATTATCGAAAGACCTATCCAACCATTCCTTTTAGCAGTCCATTTTTGCTAGTCGATAATATTGCCGACCCAAATGGCTTTGGCGCACAAGCCGAAGTTACCTCACCACATATGATTCGTATTGGCTACATCGGTTGGACACCCGATAAAATTAATGCAACACGGCACATGCAAGCACATGAGTACGCGCATTTATTACAATTCAGGAAGCACAAACCTAGTAGCCCATTTTTCCACGAAGGTGGCGCAGAATTTATCAGCTTAAAGGCGAGTTATCATCTCGGCTGGATTAGCAAGCAAGACTATTCCAATAGTATTAGCGCGGCGATTCAACGCTGTATTGATTTAAGCGATAATAAAAAATGGGATGAGGTTAAATATGCCTTTGGGCGAATCCCTTACGATTGCGGGCTAGCCATGCACACGCTCGCACTCGCTGGCAGACAACAGCCAGACAGCGCAGAGCAAACCTTAGAAAAATATTATGCCAGCCAATTAGACGACAGTCATTTTGCACGCGCCATTGAATGTGGCGCACAAGCAAACTGTACCGCTAATTTTATAACTGAATTTACCGGAAACCATAAAAGTATCGCGAGCGTTATGATTGCTGCGCTAGAGCACTTACAACTTGTCACTCAGGTAAGTTATGCAAAAGACGCTAACAGTACCGCTTTTTCGAAGCTGATGATGGAAGATTGCAAAGGTACAGACTTTTATACACAGCAAAATTATTTTCAAACTGGCGACATGTTAACCTGCAACAACATCCCCAAAAAAAGCACCATTACGCGTGTTAATGGAGTTCACTATTTTGAGGACTCTAATGCCGCAATCGATGCGCAAAACTTAGGTTGCAGCATCCATCGAAAAGTTACCTTGAGCGATGAAAAAAATCTAAACCTAGATGTGCCCTGCACACAAAAAACACCCAAAAGCTATTACGTGTTGGATATAGATAAGTTGCTAATTTTACTTGAAAGGCGCGACGCGAAGTAACAGTCTGCGCCACATAAGCGCCTAGATTAATACGAAAAAGACGAATCACTGGAAGGTGATTCGCCTTTTATTTCCAACTAAACCTACATTATTTTTTAGGTTCAATCGTCAAATTACTTTCAGTAGATGCGAAAATCTTAAGGTTTAAGAAATCCATTTACATCGAGCCAATGGATATACGCGTCGAACCATTTGTTGCTGGTACGATCAGGGTTACCTAAACCGAAACCATGACCGCCGTTTTGATACAAGTGTAATTCCACCGGAATCTTCGCGTCGTACCAAGATTTTATTAGCGCGGTTTCACCGTGGAATAGGAAATCATCTACAGCAAGAGCAACAAACATGGGTGGAGCATTTTTAGGTACTTCTACCGCATCCATAGCACCATAAATGGGGGAAATAAAAGCCAGCTTTGCTTTCTTGGATTGAAGTGTTGTTGCCATAGTTAATCTAGCCCCAGCGGAAAAGCCC
>CAZZEV010000434.1:0-2399 GCA_964653305.1 uncultured Cellvibrionaceae bacterium
ATCCGCAAGTGGTTATGGTTATTAAATATGGCGAGATGAGTGCGAGCTCAAGTTATCGCTGGGCAGAATCTACCACCGGGCCGGTGTTTAAGGATATTATGAAGTTTGTATTCGATTATTATCAGATTCAGCCTGATCGCTAGAAAATATCTGCGATACATCTCATTGACAGGTGTCATTTTTTTTGCAAAAATAAGGCTCACGTATATCTGCCGCCATCGTCTAACGGCTAGGACATTGCCCTCTCACGGCAGTAATAGGGGTTCGATTCCCCTTGGCGGTACGAAAAGAAAAACAGATGCATAGACTGTTTTTTTCTTTACAGAAAACAGATTGCGATTTTTTGCCAAACAATGGTTGACAAACGACATTTTTGGTGCTAAAATGAGCTGTTCTCTAGATAATTCCTTGTTCTAGAGGATTTTTGTAGTTTCCTCATATGCACAACACTACCAAACAAACAATTAATCGATATGTCCATTATCTGCGTCGCTACGCTCTTAGTAGCATACTTTTGGTGTTGGTAGTTATTGTAGCATCGATTATTCATAATGTTCCGCCGCTTTATTATAAAGATTTTTTTGATGTTTTAGCGAAGGTGCTAATTGGTTTTTTTGGCGTGCGGCCATGTTTTTAAATACCCATGTTGAGACCAAGGTTATGGTCGATGTCAATCAAGATTGTTTTGACACACTTCATCGCCACTCTTTCTCTTTTTTTAATAATAATTTTGTTGGTTCGCTGGTTAAAAAAGCACATCGTTTTGTCAATGCACTCTCCCTCATGCTTGATCAGGTTGTGTGGACATTGCTACCACTATTAGTAAACGTAGTCATGATAGTCACCGTTCTTGCCCAGCGTTCCGGAATATTGGCACTGCTTGTTTTGCTTTGGACCGCAATTTTTTTAACCATTACTTGGTTTTTGACTAAATTTAAACAAAAATACGACCTGGCGTACAACGCAGCTGATACTAAAGTCTCTGGACATTTTGCCGACACCATAACAAATAATGCTAGCCTCAAACTATTTAACGGCTTTCCTATAGAATCAAAGACATTCCGTGGGTTGCTCGAAAAAGCGCAGGCCTTGCAACGTAAACGCTGGAATCTCGATGGTTTTTTTGAGGCTCTTCAAGCACTTTTAGTGATCTCGCTTGAGCTAGGACTTATGTATGTGGCAGTAGGTCTGTGGGGAAAGAAAGTTATTACAGCCGGAGATTTTGTATTAATCCAAGCCTATATCCTGAGCCTGGTGAACGAAATATGGGGTTTTGGTCGAACGATTCGCCGCCTTAACGAAGCCTTGGCAGATGCTAGTGAAATGACCACGATTTTTGAAACGCCCTTCGAAATTCAAAACAGCCAGAATGCACCTGAACTGGTAGTGCATAAAGGTGCCATTCGTTTTGCTGATGTTGGATTTACCTATCATGCCAAACGGCCAATGTTTGATGGGCTGCGGGTTAACATTGCCGCTGGTGAAAAAGTGGCGTTTGTTGGGCCGAGCGGCTCAGGAAAATCAACCCTGGTTAAACTCTTGTTACGCATGTACGATGTGCAGAAGGGGAGTATCATGGTTGATGAGCAGCCGATTAACCAGATTACGCAAGAAAGTTTATGGAAAGCAATCAGTCTTGTGCCGCAAGAACCCATGTTGTTTCACCGCAGTATCATGGAGAATATTCGTTACGGTCGCCCGGAAGCAACTGATGACGAAGTATATGCGGCCGCTAAAGCTGCGCACTGCCATGAGTTTATTAACCGTCTGCCCGAGGGGTATGCTACCATAGCCGGTGAGCGCGGTTTGAAGTTGTCTGGTGGTGAGCGCCAGCGTATTTCAATTGCTCGAGCTATTTTGCGCGACGCGCCGATTCTCGTACTGGACGAAGCAACCTCAAGCCTTGATTCAGAGTCTGAACGCTATATTCAAGATGCTCTCACCCACATCATGCCCGGAAAAACCGTTATCGTGATTGCTCATCGTTTGTCAACCATCATGCAAATGGATCGCATTGTGGTGCTTAAACACGGAACCGTAGCCGAAGAGGGAACACACACCGAACTCTTGGCCAAAAAAGGAGTATACGCTGATTTGTGGAAACTCCAAACCGGTGACGTTATTGCCTAAATATTGAGCTGTTTTTATGGCCTCAGACCATCGTTTAGATGAATTCCTCAAAAATCTACCGAGCTATCGAACGCGTCAAATCCATACGGCGTGGTTTGATACCACACTCTCTTCGTACGACCAAATAACCACGTTGCCGCTTGAGATGCGTACCGCATTAGCCGAAATTCCTTGGCTCTCGGTTAACGTACATACATTTTTAAAAAGCGAGCTTGATAACACTCGTAAAGCCCTCTTAAAACTTGCTGACGACCAATATGTTGAGCTCG
>CAZZEV010000435.1:0-1219 GCA_964653305.1 uncultured Cellvibrionaceae bacterium
TCCCAATTAATACCAGACGTATTGGTTCTGGCTTTGGTTCAGATTTTGTCAATGGCGCACTCGAAATTGGTATTGGTGAAACCACGCTATCGCCTGGAGGAAATACATCTGTAGTTGCTTATATTGTTAACACCAACGGTGAACTAGTCACTGACCCAATGGCCGTAACCTTCAGCTCGCCCTGCCTTTCTTCAGGTAACGCGGCCATCACAGGCGGAAATGTAGTTACTACTTCTGCGGGCAAGGCACTTGCAACTTATACATCCAAAGGGTGTATCGGTGTTGGCGGTGCGGATGCCATAAAGGCAACAACGACGTTTCGCGGCAATGTTCTTACCTCCTCAGGATATATTTTTGTCAAACCAGACTCAGCTCAAACCATCTCTTTTGTTAGCGCCACGCCAGAGCTAGTTAGCCTAAAGGAAACAGGAGGACTCGAAACCTCTGTTGTACGCTTTCAAGTACTTGGACAAGCAGGGAATCCTGTTAAAGGCGAGTGTGTAAACTTTAGACTCAACACAGAAGTAGGTGGTTTAGCGCTTGTACGCAGTAAATGCAGCCCCTCAGGACCAGAATCTTATGGCTCATCTACGGATGCAGACGGTTTCGTTACAACTATTGTGCAAGCAGGCACTGTTGCAACAGCAGTAAGGGTTACCGCAACCACTGCGAATGGAATAAGCACGCAATCCAGCGCATTAGCTGTTTCAACAGGTATACCCGACCAAAATAGTATGACAATTTCTTTAACTGACATTGAGCCCATTGCATGGGACTATAATGGTGTCCAAAGCACCGTAACCATCCGGTTAGCTGATGCGTTTAATAATCCTGTGCCAGATGATACCACCGTTGCATTTACAACTAATGGCGGCTCAATCGCCCCCAATTGCCCCACCAAAAATGGCACCTGCTCCGTTACATGGACGAGTCAATCGCCCAAACCAGTATCTCCAAACCAAGTTAGCTTTGATAGCAACCTCAAGATGGTTTGTCCAGCAGCAACAGATGCTGCTGGCAATACAATAACTGAATGTCGCAGCGGGCGCATAAAAATACTTGCCCACGCAATCGGAAATGAGTCATTTATTGATGGTAATGGCAACGGGCTTTATGACGGCCCAGCAGTTGATACTTTCCAAACTCATCAGCCCGGCACACCCTCGGATCCCCATAAAAACGCATGCAACCCAAGCACCCCCCTGTCTTCTGCAAGCAT
>CAZZEV010000435.1:1229-2380 GCA_964653305.1 uncultured Cellvibrionaceae bacterium
AATCTACGAGGCCGCTAATGGAAAATACGATGGGGCTCTTTGCTCAAAGGCAGCCTATGCGCAAGGCCTATGCACTACCAATAAAGTCACAGTACGCGATGACATTACACTTGTTATGTCATGCCAAACACCATTTACAACAAATGGCCGCATACCTGGCATGCCAGCAAGCATCTCTTTAGCTGCAGGCCAAAGTACTTCAATTGACATGCTCAGAGCCGATTGCAACGGCAACGGCATGCCAGCAGGTACAACCGTTAGCGTCGATGCCAGCTCACTTAAGGATGCTACGGCAAAAGTCACCCCTACCGGTCCATCAGTGATGTCAAGAGAGCCGGACCATATAAACTTGGAAGTAACAAGCGCAGAAGGTAAAACAGCATCCGGAAATGTTAAATTAACAATCACTGCACCAGCAGGCATAATAGGTAGTGCGGTATCTACAACCTTCACCATACGGGTTAACCCTTAACAATAAAAAAAGCCCCGAGTAATTCGGGGCTTTTTTGTTTTGGCTGTTACCTAACACCAGATAAACTTTTTATTCTTTTATCTCTTTCTAATCTCCTGCTGAATAACTTGAACCTCGCGAGGCCATGGTGATGCTTGGCTTTGTACAAGCGGCAAACTTTGTATGGCTTGGCGAGCCTTAGCTGAAGTTGGAAAACGGCCAGTTACCACCACAAACCAATCCTTACCTGCACGCTTACTTCTGAACAAAAGCAAATCTTTTTTATTAGATTGCGAAGCTATGAAATCACGAGCCGACTTCTCATTACTCAACCCCACAAGCTGTAACGTAAACTCAGAGGGATTCCATGCAAGTATGGCTTTTTCTTGCTCGCTCAATGCTGCAGAGACCTCATGTAGACTCATATCCACATTCTTAGCTTGAGACGATGAAGAAGCCAACGAAAGGTCACTTTTTTTAGTTTCTTTTGATGCCGGCTTAACACTCACTTGGGCAACTTTCTGCGTCTCATCACCATCCAACGAATTTGTTTGAACTAAAGGCACAACACTTTGTTTAATGGCGGGCCCTTCTTTCGATCCAATACTCTCGATTTTATCAGGCTTCGCCAACGCTTCACTTGAGGTAGCAATAGACGTTTTTGCAATACTTGAAACATCGGAACTTACTTCAACGACAA
>CAZZEV010000436.1:0-1808 GCA_964653305.1 uncultured Cellvibrionaceae bacterium
GTACAACTTAATTGTAAGCGCAGCCCCAACCACACCCTGTCGCCCCAATCAGTTTTAATCTAACGTAAAGCCTCCAACCCAAAGGAGGTTTTATGAAAAGACGCAGTAAAGAAGAATGGCAAGAATTGATTTTGCGCCAAGCCGAAAGCGGTCTATCTGCACAACAGTTTTGTCGCAACCATGATGTGTGCCCTAAGTATTTTAGTATCCGCAAAAAACAATTGGGCTTGCGTCAATCCGCTTTCGTACCCGTACTGCCATCCAAGCGTAACGCGTCTGAAACGCCTGTTACAACATTAAAATCCGCATCGATAATCTTGCGTCATGGCGAATGTTGCTTGCACTTTGAGGCCGCGCCGGATTCAACGTGGCTGGCGCAGCTGGTGAGAGAGCTGGCATGATTCAATGGCCTAAAGTAACGATCTATATGCATCGCACGCCGGTGGATTTTCGTAAATCCATTAATGGGCTGTTGATGATTGTAGAAAGCGACATGGTGCTTTCACCTTTTTCAGAATCGCTGTTTGTCTTCGGCAACGCTAGCCGCGATAAAATCAAAATTCTGTACTGGGATAAAACCGGGTTCTGCTTGTGGTACAAACGACTGGAGAAAGATAGATTCAAATGGCCGCGCACGGGTGATGCTATTTTGAGTTTATCGGCAGAGCAATTTTCGTGGCTATTGCGCGGGTTAGATATTGCCAAATTAAAACCGCATCAAGAAAAATATTTCTCTGCTGTTGGCTAATGATGTCGCGAATACCTAGGTGAATTGGTAAAATCCACCTATGGAAAATTCATCTCATCTTGAACAAGAAGTCATGTTGTTGCGGCAAGAACTTGCTGCAAAAAACACTTCGCTTCAAGAAAAAAATAACCACATTAAAATTCTCGAAGAATATATCCTCTCGCTCAAACAAAAACAATTTGGCTCGTCGAGTGAAAAGTTATCGCCCACACAAGCTGAGCTATTTGATGAGACTGATGGCGCTACGACAGAGATCGAAGCAGATCATGCTGCTTCTGCTGATGCCATTGAAATTCCAGCACACACCCGCAGCACCAAAAGACGTGTATCCATTCCTGCCGATATTCCGCGCCTTGATATTATTCACGACGTGCCTGACGACCAAAAAATCTGCCCGCATGACGGCACCGCATTAAAACGTATCGGCAGCGAAACCCATGTACAGCTGGATATTATTCCCGCTAAAGTGCAAGCGCTGAATCATATTCGCTACAAATACGCGTGCCCCTGCTGTGAAAAATATTTACTGACGGCCACCAAACCTGCGCAACCGATTGAAAAAAGTATTGCATCTCCAGGATTGCTGGCTTACATCACCACGCAGAAATATGTGGATGCGTTACCGTTGTGTCGCCAAGTTGAAATTTTTAAACGCATTGGCATTGAAATGGATCGCAGCACGCTAGCAAGTTGGATGACGAAGTGCGGCAAACTCGTTCAACCACTCATCAATCTCATTTATGAAAAAATTCTAGCGCAGGATTTTTTACATATGGATGAGACACAAGTTCAGGTGTTGAACGAACCGGACAAAACCGCACAAAGCAATAGCTATATGTGGGTGTTGCGCAGCACGCTACCTACTGCATCAGCGGTATTGTTTCGTTATGAACCTACGCGCAGTGGCGATATTGCAAAAGAGTTGTTGCGAGATTTTACTGGCGCACTCATGGTGGATGGTTACGAAGGCTATAACGCCGCTTGTATTAAAAATGGCATTACTCGTTTGGGTTGTTGGGCGCATGCGCGCAGAAAATTTATCGAAGCTCAGAAGGCGCAG
>CAZZEV010000436.1:1818-2379 GCA_964653305.1 uncultured Cellvibrionaceae bacterium
ACATTCAACAACTTTATCGTGTTGAACAATCCATTAGCGATAAAACCTCAGACGAAAAATATCAGGCACGACAGCAGCAATCAAAAGCGATCCTCGATAAGTTAAAAAGCTGGCTGGATAAAAGTCTATCGCAAGTGCCGCCTAAAACGGCACTCGGTAAAGCATTATATTATTTAGATTCGCAGTGGCTGCGCCTTATCAATTATATGCAATCTGGCGATTATCCTATTGACAACAATGCAGCGGAAAATTCAATTCGCCCGTTTGTGATTGGCAGAAAAAATTGGCTGTTTAGTGCAAGCCAGCATGGCGCGACATCCAGTGCAAATTTATACAGCTTGATTGAAACCGCGAAAGCGAATGGATTAGAGCCTTACGCGTATTTGAAAAGAATTTTTGCGGATCTGCCAAATGTGACGACAGTGGAGCAGATTGAAAATTTATTGCCGTGGAATTTAAAAATAAACGAATAAAAAAGAGGCATTGCATCCTGCTAGCCCCTTTGCTCCTGCGTGGGTAAGTGATCATCCTAACCACCTCGGCTCCTGCCTAGTCCCTAAC
>CAZZEV010000437.1:0-2357 GCA_964653305.1 uncultured Cellvibrionaceae bacterium
AATGCCGTCAGCATACGCTTACGCTCTGCCTTCAAAAATGACTGTTTGGCCGATTCGGGAAGCATCGTTAAAAACAGGTCGCGCGTTAAGGCATAACCAGCCTTATTGAGGATTTTGCAGGCGACAGCAGCACTTGGTCGCCGCTCGCCAGACCGTATATGGCTAATCGTTGGTGGCGGCACCCCTAAATGAAAGGCGAGCTCATATTCCGACATCAAAGAATATCTTTCTTTTACGGCATCAAAAACATCTTTCCAACCGTTCATGAACTACCTGAGATTACGGAATGTTAATTTTTGTGATGCTATCAACAAAACAATTATCATATACAGATTACGTGTTTGTAATTTCGGTGGGCCGCGCTATGGTTAAAGCATCCCGTTTGTTTTTGATTGTTATGGGCCGTGTGATCTATGAAATTAATTTTTGCTACAGATAGCTTTAAAATCCATAACCATTCGTACGCAGGGTTCCCAATACTTGTTAAGGACGACATGACCACTTTTAGGGAGGGTACAAAGTTTTTACGTTATCAGCTTATAAAAAGGGGGCGCGTGCTAAGCGAGAATTCATGGGTCACTTATGGCCGTGACCTCTACGATTTTTTTGGCTTTTTAGATGCCAACAATTTGGACTGGCACGATATTGGTGAGCGGTTTAATACCAGTGCTCTTTCTACTTATCGAGACGCATGCCTCAAAAATTTCAAGTTGGCGCCCTCAACCATCAATAGGCGTTTGGGGTTGTTGATTAAGTTCTATCAGTACGCTGCCCGCAAGGGCTGGGTGTTGGGTTTGCCCTACGGTGTTGAGGATATTAGAGTTCCACATAGTAGAAGTTTCCTCGCCCATACTGATAGAACTGGGGGCGTCAGAGCTGCGGCAGATGTGCTTTTGGCTACCAAAAAAACTCGGATAAAAGTTCTCAGTACCGGCCAAGTTGGGATGCTTTTTAACGCTATTAAAGACAACCATCTCAAATTGATGGTCAGGCTTTTTTTAACGACGGGAATCAGAAAAGAAGAGCTGTTAACTTTCCCCAAAGGCTATGTTATAGATCCGCGCAAGTATCCTGTAAAGAGCCATTATGTGGTAGTCCTATCGCCTCACGATATGTCCGTGAAGGGTAGTCATGAGCGTTCTATACATATCCCCAAATCTCTTATGGAAGACTTATGGCAGTATGTTATTCATGAACGTTCTGGGCGCTCCAAGCTAAGTTTAAAGGACTTTCCGCAACTCTTTCTGAGCGATAAAGGTTGTGCGTACAGTACAGTATCAAACACTATTAATAAAAAACTCAACGAGTTGGGCCTACCATTTGCAGTTTACCCGCATATATTTCGACACACTTACGCTACGCACACGCTAGCTGCACTGCAAAAGCGAAGTGATCTTAATTTCAATCCACTTATGTACGTCCGTGATCGACTAGGTCATTCGAGTATTGTCACCACTGAAAAATATCTGCACTTCATCGACGATATAGCTGATGGTGTAATCAACGAATATCAACGAGAAATCGATAAATTGGTAGAGGTGGTATAAGTTATGGAGATTGAAAATACGAGCATAAATGCCACAGTCGCTGAAACTAAAAAAACAAAACGTAGCAAAAATTTTAAGGTCGAAAATCTTTCCGAAAGAAGCGATAAAGTAACAATCAATGTAGGGTTGGCATACGATGCTGATTTGAATATTCCGTTACCAGTAAATGTTACCAGTGCTAGAAATATACCACTCTATAACCTCAAAGGGTTGGGCTTCGATCCTCTTCTTGCTGGGCTCTTCGGTGTGTTTAAAAAGGCAATGGAAGACTCAGTGGAAAGCGGCCAAACAACACTTTCAATAGCTACTATTAATAGCTATTACGCGTTAGGGTTGGTTGGGTTTTCCGCCTTTTTGCAGGTGTTATCTGGCGTGTTAAAGCGCGACATAAATTGGGAGGACATTAACAGAAATGTTATTGATCAGTATATAGTTTTTTTAGCTGAAAGCAGCATATCGATCACATCTCAAAAACATAAATTCAGCACGCTAAAATCATTGTTAATTCTTTGTTTTAAAGATGGTTTATTGCGGCGTATTAACGATGTTAAAAATCTTTTTCCAGATAACCCTTATCCCAACATAAACAAAAAACGCAAAGGGCAATCACCATACTCTAAGCCAGAACTCAAGCGTCTAACCGCGGCGATTCGTGATGAATTAATGTTGATAACAGAAGACAATGAGCCACTCACAGCTTATGAGTTGGGCATTTGCGTTTTAGCGGTTGCACTCAGGACAGGCTTGAACCCAACACCGATATTGGAGCTTCGTATTGACTGTTTGCAGCCGCACCCTCTTAAGAGCGAC
>CAZZEV010000438.1:0-2353 GCA_964653305.1 uncultured Cellvibrionaceae bacterium
TTTAATATCGGCGGCTTACTGGGTGGGGTCATTCACGCCGCATTGATTATGTTCGCCTGTGTGACCGGTGTTTTCTATGCCTTAAGTAACCTGCCAGAAACAGCGCATATCACACCCTATTGCGGTTGGAACCCAGAACAATTGCCGCCCGTTAAACAGCCGTGGCAGCGCATTAATCTGTTTGATTCAGTAATGGAGTTTGCCGGCAATCTGTTTCTCTTGCTGATCCTGCAATACTCCCTGTGGATGAACAGTGAAACTCTAGCCAATTTGCCTGTTACTCCTGGCGCAGGCTTGCAAGCCTGGATTTTGCCACTCAGCGCAGCAACCGCTATCGCCTTAATTATCAACCTCTGGAACCTGCGCCACGATTATTGGACACCCACGAAACTCACGCTGTCGATCGTTTTGCGATTGCTCGCCTGCGTGCTCTGCATCTCCATCGCGCATACGCCCGATAAATTGGTGTTAACCGCCAAGGCACAGACCGTAATCAATGTCGGTATGGCAAACCAAATCGCCTTGTGGATATTCGCAGGTGCGGCCTGTATTAGCTTATTTGAAGCCGGCCGCAGCGCCTATCGGCTGTATCTTTTAAGCCGCATGAACGCCAAATAAGCAAGAGGGATAACGAATTTTTGAGGCTCAGCCACAGCCTCAAAAAACCTCTTTGCGCAGCCCGAAACAGCGAATACGCAGAATACTGACATCCACTGACACAGGCATGACGTATAATCTTCCCTTTTGTTGAATTTGCCCAATTTGAGAGTAGTAGATGGACACGATTATTGTTCGCGGCGCACGTACACATAACCTTAAGAACATCGATTTGGATATCCCACGCGACAAGCTCGTGGTCATTACTGGCCCATCGGGTTCGGGCAAATCCTCGCTCGCGTTTGATACGCTTTATGCCGAAGGCCAGCGCCGCTATGTGGAATCCCTATCCACTTATGCACGTCAATTTTTGTCGATGATGGAAAAGCCTGATGTCGATCATATTGAAGGCTTGAGCCCAGCAATTTCCATCGAGCAAAAATCTACCTCGCACAACCCACGATCCACCGTGGGCACCATCACTGAAATTTACGATTACTTGCGTTTACTGTATGCGCGCGTAGGCGAAGCCCGCTGCCCTGAGCACGGAGTGCCGCTCACGGCGCAAACCGTAAGCGAGATGGTAGATACCGTGTGCGCCATGCCCGAAGGCAGCAAATTAATGTTACTTGCGCCAGTGATTCGCGAACGCAAAGGCGAACACTTACATGTATTTGAACAACTCAAACGCGATGGTTTTATTCGCGCGCGCATCGACGGCATTCTTTGCGATTTAGACGATACCCCAACGCTCGACAAGAAAAAGAAACACACGGTTGAAGTGGTGATCGACCGCTTTAAAGTGCGCGACGATATTAAATTGCGTTTGGCTGAATCTTTTGAAACCGCGATTAAATTATCCGAAGGCATTGTCATCATTAGCGATATGGATGAGAAAGAGCCGGATCGTCTTTTCTCCTCCAAACACGCCTGCCCCATTTGCGATTACAGTCTCACTGAATTAGAGCCGCGCCTCTTTTCGTTTAACAACCCTGCAGGCGCTTGCCCTTGCTGCGATGGCTTGGGCGTGAAGCAATTCTTTGATGAAGAAAAAGTAATTCAAGACACAGCGCTCAGCCTTTCTGAAGGTGCGATTCGCGGCTGGGACAAACGCAATGTTTACTATTTCCACATGCTGGCATCGCTCGCCAAACATTACGGCTTTGAAGTCAATACGCCTTGGCTAAAACTCAAAGCCAAGCAGCGCGAAGCTGTTCTTTACGGCTCCAAAGACGAAGTCATCGAATTTAATTACGTGAATGATCGCGGTGATGTTTACAAGCGCAGCCATGCGTTTGAAGGCGTGTTGCCTAATTTAGAACGCCGCTATCACGACACAGAATCAAATTCCGTGCGCGAAGATTTAACTAAATATTTATCTACCCAAAATTGCCCCGAGTGTTCCGGCGCACGCTTACGTTTAGAAGCGCGCAATGTATTTATCGATGAAAAAACGCTGCCGGAAATTACTGCTCTGCCCGTCGCCGATGCTTACGACTATTACATGCAGTTGCAATTCACGGGTCGCAAAGCTGGTATTGCCGATAAAGTGTTAAAAGAACTGCGCGACCGATTCCGCTTCTTGGTAGATGTGGGTTTAAATTATTTGACACTCAACCGCAGCGCAGAAACTTTGTCGGGCGGTGAAGCACAACGTATTCGTCTTGCCAGCCAAATTGGCGCAGGCTTAGTGGGCGTTATGTATATTTTGGATGAACCATCGATTGGCTTGCATCAACGCGATAACACACGCCTG
>CAZZEV010000439.1:0-2350 GCA_964653305.1 uncultured Cellvibrionaceae bacterium
AAATAGGCGTATTGTTTCTCACTCAAATTCACCGCGATTTTATTGCGCGTAAGCAATTGCCCTTCTTTTTGCAATTGCACCAGTGTGGTTTGCGCAATGCTAGACCAATTACTCAAGTCATTGGTACCGCTGACTTGTACTTCCAAATATTGGTTAGCTTCTGTTACTTGCCAATCCACCACCAATTGACCGATGCGAGTTTTTACATCACTCACATCCACCACGTAAAAATCAACCGGCACACTTTGGTCTTGCAGTTTATCGTTGTTAGTTTTTTCTACACTAACTGATATTTTATTGGCATCCACCCGAATTGATGCGCTACTTAACGCAATCAACGCCTCTGGCGGTGAACCTACTGCAACGGGAAAAAAGCGCGCATCAGTTAACTGCGATTGCTCGCTCACTTGCGCGCTGGGCCCTGTAATACGATACGGCAATTTATTGCCCTGTTGATCTGTCACTACCAAATCATTTAATTGCGTATCGCCACTGTAACGATAAATATCTTGTGTAAGCGTGGTTTGCACGTAAGTGCCGGGCGCTTCGTTTATTTGGTAAACGGGAATTACTTCGGCATTGGCCGCCATGCTTACCAAGCACGAAATAAATAGACATGTTTTTTTAATAGACTTCATAACAAATTCCATTATCAAACCTGCCCGTCTGTTCTTGGCGCATCTGATTTTGATTCATCTGTTTTTGGCTCTTCATTCTTTGGCTCATCCATTGAATCGCTTGTTGATTTACTTTTCGCCGGAATTGGCGATAAATAACCAATCAACAACATCAAGCCGCCTACAACCATAAACGATACTATGCGCGCAAGTGTACCTGTGCCCGTTAGATCTTTAGTGAAAAGTTTTAACAGCACCAAGCCTAATAAAGCGGCACCGAGCATCCAGAGTTTGCGTTCTTGCCAGCGGCGCGAGAGATTCATTACGACCAGAGCACAAATTGCCCAGAGGATCGAAAGCGCCATTTGTACAATCACTGAATCCCACATCACATGAGAGACATAGGCAACACCAGCGTAATGATGTATCGCACGCAGCAGTACTACGTTAATCCACGCAAAACCTAACACACCGATCACACCATAACGCAACCCGGCGGGTGCAGAATCCAACTTAATAAAACCGCGCTTAACTGTGTAAGCGAAAATAATGAGCACCGCGGCTTGCGCCAAATCGAGTGGATTTAAAATAGGTAAATAGAATTGATCGGTTATTCCAGAATAGTGACAGGCAGCGATAAACCAGAGCAATAAACCCAACAATAATGGTGCGGGAATTAAGTTTTTGTAATCGGCTGAATACTGTGCAAATGGCCAAATAGATTTATTAGTGAGGCTTAATAATGCAACCAAAGGCACAACCAAACACGCGAACCATAATATCGCTGCGTTGGTGCCGTACCATTGCAATTCGCGTTGCCAATGGCTCGCCTCCCAATACACAAGACTAAATAAAAACCAGGCCGTTAATACGTGGAATGCACTGAGTAAACCGCATGAACTGATTTCGCGTTGTCGCCACAAAAAGCGATATTGCACCAACACAAATGCCAGCAGCGCAAGCAAGCCCCAACCTTGCGATGGATAAACGTCATAGCCGATAAAGAGCGCCTCGCCAAAATTGCTCATGGCCAACACACAGGTTAAAGGCAACAACCAGAAACCGACGCGCGCTAATTGCGTCCATTGTATTTTTGCACTTAGCAGCGCCAACGCCGCCACAGAGAGCGTGAAAAATACAATCAACACAGAAAAATGGTGCTCGCCAAGAATGTGCGCTTCAATCTCGTTGTAACCTGCCAGCAACCACCACAGCCAACCGATAATAAGTGTGAGCGGCGTTAAGAATTTTTCAAATCCGTTGCTGTGTTCTGCAAAGCGCGTGAGTAAATAAGAAATGCACAAGGCCGATGCAGCCAAAATCAGCAGACTAATAAAATCGCCAGCGATAAGTGGAATTGCACCTGCATCAATACCGTGAATAATCAGCGAGCAGGCCGCCGCAATATGCAATAAATAGCCCGCAAAGCGCGGTAAGAAACGCTGCTGGCGCAAGCCGACCCAAATCAAACCCGTTGCTTCCAATGCCCATGTGGCAGATGTCCATTGCACATCCAACGCGAGCGGAATGGTTAAGGTCGCAAAGGTAACGCCGAGAGCGATAAAAGATTCGATCAATACGCGATGCGTGGTTTGGTATTTGGCCCAAAGCACACGCGCCAACAAGATATAAATTGCAGAGAGAATCAGCGCGCTAATCGCCAAGCCGTATTCTGTGTGTTTGAGCAATGAGGTTTGCAAACCAAACACGACTATAGGCAAACCAAATGTGAG
>CAZZEV010000440.1:0-2344 GCA_964653305.1 uncultured Cellvibrionaceae bacterium
ATGTTGCAATTGGCTTACTAATTCAGCGCGCTCGCGCTCGATTTCTGCTCTTAATTCTTCTTCGCTGGGCAATACCAACTTGTAACGGCTGGCAAAAAGCTGTTCGCTGTCATTGAGTACTGAGTAACGCACAACGGAGTTATCTTTTTGTGAGCAAAGAATAATGCCTACGGTTGGGTTGTCGCCTTCACCGCGCTTTAGGTCATCGTACATGCGCACATACATATCCATTTGGCCTATATCTTGGTGTGTTAGCTCGCCGGTTTTTAAATCGAAGAGCACAAAACACTTGAGAATATAATTGTAGAAAACCAAATCAATATAAAAATCTTTGGTGTCGGTACTAATGCGTTGTTGCCGTGCCACAAACGCAAAACCGTTACCCAGCTGTAATAAAAAGCTTTGCAATTTATTCATAAGCCCTTGTTCAAGGTCAGACTCTAACAAGCGGCCTGTTTCGGGCAACCCTAAAAACTCTAGTAACACAGGGTCACGCACGAATTCACGTGGCGTTTTGTTCATGGGTGCAATTAATTCAACGGCTTCGGCTTCTACAGCGGCTTTGTCGCTACTCGCCAGCAAACGCTCGTAGTAGAGGGTACTAATTTGCCGCTCTAGCGCACGAGTGCTCCAGTTTTCTTGTACAGTTTGGGCGATATACCATTCGCGCGCGGCAGCACTTTCTACTTTTAAAAGGGTGCGATAGTGAGTCCAGCTCAATTCGTGACGCACCGCGTCACGAATTGGAAATGCCAAATAAAAGAGACGCATATAGCGCAGATTAGAAGAGTCAAACCCCTTTCCAAACTCTTGGGTAAGTTGTTGGGACAGGTCCGTCAATAAGCCCTTGCCATATTGAGCACGAGCCTGCCCCTGCTGCTCAAACTCAACAATATGACGACCAATTTCCCAGCAGGTTTGTACCTGTATCACATCAACCAGCCGCAACGCTTGATTTCGAGCTTGAGTGATTAAGCCACGCAAATTTGCCAAGAGATTGCTCTGGTCAGTAATAGGTTCTGTCATGGTTTGTGTCCCATTAAAAGCTTACAAAATGCAATATGGCACCACACACATGCCCAATATTGTTAAAAAACCGAATATGGGCAGGTTTTGGGCGCTCTTATTGGTGCTTTAGTGCCACGCATTATAGCGATGCCAACTGCTGCTTTATGATATTTATTTGGCGGTTAATGTCTATTTGGCGATTGAACTGCTTTTCTCTGATTAGCTCCACCGTTAAGTTCTCTAGTGCTTTGGCTAGGCTTCGTGTTTGGCTTATGCGCTCCATTTGCGCCTGCAGTGTTTCGCCTGGCTTTGCTGGCTCAGTCACTACACTGCGCAAAAGTTGCTCATATAACCCTTGCATGTTGAGCGCTATGGGCAAAGGCTGCGCAGTTTCTTTTGCCTTTTCTGCATTTAACCAAGGTGTCGCAAAATAGGTTTCTACTACCCACTTATCAGAATCTGCTTCACTTGGGCGTTTGTAGGCCATGCAAAACTTTACCTTATCGCAAGCAAAGAGGCGGTAATAGAGGGGCATGCTGATGGCTTTGTCGATCACTTTTAGCAGGTTTTCATCCACCTCGCTTGTACTTACGCCATCCTTTAACCACACATCAAACACTTGAATTTCTGCCAGCTGTTTGGTGGCTGGCAAATTAATAGTTTCTGGCGCAAGTTTGTATTGCCAAACTATTTTGTCGATTTGTTGAATAAACTTTTGTTTTACCGCCGCCGTAGGGATGGCGTATTGGTAAATTTTTTCTTTGGTGACTTTTTTGCCGTAAAGCGCTTTGGCAGGAAACGCAAAAGAAGTTATGAAATTGCGCTGCATAACTTAACCTTTCACCACAAGAAAACTGATTAATTCAAAATCATCTAACCCGCGAATGGTGTTAGTGAGCGCACTGGTGCGGTTGCTAGTAAAGAGGCTATCGATATCTTTTTCTTCTTTCAGTTCAATCATGCTGGCAATGGCGGCATCCAACAAATCTGAATAGAACTCCATGTGCTTGCCATCTTGCGTTGCGAGGTTAAAGGGTTTGTAGGCTGTTTCAATGGGCTGGCTTTGGCCTTTGCAGGCGGCGCGAACTTTATCTAACAATTGTTTTACATGGAGTTGATCTGCAATTATTTCACCTGCATCACTGATGTAAATTAAATAATAGGGGTGCAAACAATTTTGCTGATTGATGTTTACGCTGTTGTTGCGGTTGCGCAGCGTGAAAATTACGCCCGGTACCAAACCGCGTTGCGCATCCGCAGGGACTACCGCATGGAGGCCGTTGGGCGCGCTGACAATACCCTCGTTTGTTTTTAAATAATTGAGCAAATCCATGCG
>CAZZEV010000441.1:0-2334 GCA_964653305.1 uncultured Cellvibrionaceae bacterium
GCACGTGCATTTGATCTAATATCTGACCGCGCAAAGACCCTCATTGTGCCTGCTGCATTGTGAATGGCGCACCCACATCAGTTGCTGTTATCGAATGGAAGGTACCTTCATTTGCATTCAGCAGCAGAGAAGTGCAGCTGGATTACATTGCAGAAGCAACCGATATTGTTTACGAAGCCTCAGATAGAAAACATCCGAAAGAGAGAATCTGGGTCAATGTGGTTCACGCGGTAGATGGCGCTTGGGGCATAGGAGGAAACGCACTAACCAATCAACAACTTATAGATGCCATTTCACAGGGTTAGAGTTTATTGCCCCCAAGGATAAGGGGAATTATCTGTAACGACCTTGCAATTACATCACATCGCCCCGAACTATATTTGCTTGAAAAGAACCGATTGCTGTGTTTTTCCATTTTCGTAAACATCCGTAAATAAACTCACTTACACTCTGCAGATCCTTTAGATTCTGCACTTTACTCATCAACAGGATTCCATCATGAACAACTTCAGTTTTCACAACCCTACCAAAATTGTTTTTGGCGAAGGCCAAATAAGTGCTATTGCCAACTTAGTTCCTGCGAATGCACGTATTCTCATCACCTATGGCGGCGGCTCCATTAAAAAGAACGGTGTTTACGATCAAGTGATTAAAGCACTTGAAGGTAAAACCTTTTTTGAATTCTCTGGTATTGAGCCTAACCCGCACTACGAAACTTGTGAAAAGGCGATTGCGTTAATTAAAGAAAAAAATATCGATTTCCTATTAGCCGTTGGCGGCGGTAGCGTTGTGGACGCCACCAAATTAATTGCAGCAGGCGTTCATTTTGACGGCGAGCCTTGGGATATTTTGGAAAAACACGCACCTGTAACCAGCGCATTGCCAATTGGTTGTGTGCTTACGCTCCCTGCAACTGGAACAGAAAGTAACGGCAACTCTGTGGTGACTAAAGCGGCAACTCAAGAAAAGCTGGCATTCGGCAGCCCACTGGTTTATCCGCAATTCGCTATTCTCGACCCAACCACAACGTACTCTTTACCAACACGCCAAGTTTCAAATGGCGTTGTGGATGCCTTTGTACACATCATGGAACAGTATTTAACCTATCCCGTGAATGCAAAAGTGCAAGACCGTTTTGCAGAAGGCCTGTTGTTAACCTTGATCGAAGAAGGCCCAAAAGTTTTAGCGCAACCAAATGACTACGCCATTCGCGCGAATGTGATGTGGGCAGCGACTATGGCGTTAAACGGTTTAATTGGCGTGGGTGTTCCGCAAGATTGGGCAACGCATATGATTGGTCATGAACTCACTGCAATGCACGGTTTAGATCACGCACAAACCTTGGCGATTGTGTTGCCATCGGTAATGAATCAACAACGCGAACAAAAACGCGGCAAGTTAATTCAATACGGTAAGCGCGTTTGGAATTTATCTAATACAAATGAAGATGAATTAATTGATGCAGCGATTGCAGCCACCAAAAATTTCTTTGAACAAATGGGCGTACCCACCACATTCAAAGGCTATGGTTTAGATGGCAGTTCAATTCCCGCATTGGTTGATAATGTGATTCGTCACAATCCGAATCCTTTAGGTGAGAAAGGCGATATTACGGCGGAAGTAACTAAGAAAATTTTGTTAGCGGCGGCGTGATTTTAAAGGCATCCCCTCCCTGCCTCCCGTTCACAAACCACATCCTTGTGGTTTACCCTTCGGGCAGCTTCGCTGTGCAAATTGCTCCTGCAATTTGTGAAAAGCGGGGAGGTTGGGACGACTGTATGGATACAGGAGGTAGAGCAACGCACAACACAATTTGATTTTTCTCCGGCTCTATCTCCGCCCCATAAGCAATAACCTCAACACCACTCGCAATCGCCTCACGCAACGTTTTTCCATAAACCGGATCAATCGCATCCGCAGGTTCAACCCATTTAATACCCGTG
This sequence comes from uncultured Cellvibrionaceae bacterium, assembly GCA_964653305.1. GTDB lineage: Bacteria > Pseudomonadota > Gammaproteobacteria > Pseudomonadales > Cellvibrionaceae > Cellvibrio. Next base: position 1,944 of record CAZZEV010000441.1, read on the forward strand.
TGCTGCACACAAAATAATAAAATCGCTCTGTGACCTTCGCGCACCATTTGCATTAGTTCACGTAAATGTTTTGTGCCTCGTTCGCTCACAGCATCTGGAAATAAACCCTGGCCTTTGGCCTCCATAAGCGTTACGTTTTTCACTTCCACAAAACATTTTTCATCACCACGCTCCAACACAAAATCTATACGGGATTTTTCGCTGCCATAAACCACTTCGCGACGAATATTGTCGTAGCTTTGCAATTCATTTATCACGCCTGCACGAATCGCCGTTTCCACCAAACCATTTGAACGTGACGTATTAATACCCGCCAAATCGCCACTCGGTGTGGTCACAATTTCCAGTGTATTGGGGTACTTGCGAGTCGCACTCGCGGAGGTGGAATACC
>CAZZEV010000442.1:0-2031 GCA_964653305.1 uncultured Cellvibrionaceae bacterium
CATCTTTAGTGCGATCAATCCATTCAACAACTGATCCTAAACGGGTACCTTTTTCATCATATATGGGGTTGGCGATTAAACGAAAACTTAAACCTGCGACAACAATGTTGCCCACATAGGTATCTCGCAAATTTGCCAATAAAGTACTTTGATGCGCGGGGTTTTTGTGAAAAATATCCATATTGCTTCCGATAATTTTATCGGCTGAAAAATGTGGCAAGGCTTTACGTAAATCTGGTTCTACTCGGCGCAGCATAGCTTCTACTGCTTTATTCATGTAAATAATATTGCGATCGTTATCCGCTAGCATTACGTTAGACGATGTGGCATTGAGCGCTTGTTTTACTCGGAAGTTTTCTACCGAGGCTTTCATACCTTCGCGAATCGAATAAATCATTTCTGCAACAGCACTCATTACGCTGCCATCACGCTGCGAGCCTACCACCACATCCACATTACCATTAGCTACCTCGGTAGTAATGCGTTTCAACTCTTCTGGATCAGCACCCAAGCCAGATAAAATAAGCCTACTGAAATATACCGAGAAAAACACCACAACAATAATCGAGATTACTGCCACTACCATTAATAGCGTGGTATAGGTATTTTACTACAGAAACACCTTCGGCCTGTGATTTTTCATTCAGTTTTGCAGCGCGCTCCACAAGATCGTACACAATCGTCTCATGCTCAAGAAAATTTTTCTCCATCTTGGCATAACCTTTTAATAGGGCCTCATCATCCCCACGTGCAGCTGGTTCTAGCACATCATTAGCCAGAGTTAATTGAAATTCTTTACCTTGTGGCTTTAAACGCTTATTTATATCTGCGACCACATCAGCGGGCAAATCAGTACTCGCTCCCCATTTCGCGACCAACTCATCAAATTGTTGCAAATGCTTTTCAATGTCTTTAATCGAAGCAGCGCGCTGCGTTTTATCCAAGGAATACAGCTGCTCTGCTTGGTTGGCGGCTTCCACCATAAATAGGGCGGGCGGGGCTATGTCTGCCACAAACTTACTGGTTAAATCTATTTTGTTATAAGCGTTGCTGCCAATAGCCGCATTCTTGCCCAGCAGGTAACCCATAATCGTTAACAAAATGACAGCCAATATTGCTGTGGCCGCCATAATATTTAATTTCGCCTTTAAACTAAATTTCATTGCTATTTTTCCTTTAAAAATTACACACCTAGTTGTAAATCTACCCTTCTCAGAGCGTACATCTAACGCATAATACTCAACGCCGTTTGCAAAGGTGGCAAGCCTTTGGTCTGCTTGAAAAAAATTATAGAAATAAGCGTGGTCAAGTACACCCCAAATGGTTTTTAACCGTTATACCTAAAAGCGGAATTTCTAGTACCAGTTAGAGTGTAGTAGGAAAATCCTCGTGCGCATCAAAAAATTACTAACCTTTTTTACGCACATGCAAATAAAAGTCATTTTCATTCTGTTGGTAAAAAAAAAGCCGCTAAGCGTAAATCGCAAAGCGGCTCAAAGGTTATTTCGAAACTCTAGTATTAGAAAGACTCCCACTCATCATCTTGATTTTTTGGCGGCGAAAGCTTTCTGTTTGTAGAAGGGGCTGATTTTTTGGCAGGTGCAGACAAACGCGTAGCCGAGCCAGAATTTCTTCTGCCACCATCATTTGCAAGGCGGAATTGTGAGACTCGCTGCGTTAATTGATCTGCCTGCGATTGCAAGCTTTCTGCGGCTGCAGCAGCCTCTTCAACCAATGCCGCATTTTGCTGAGTCATTTCATCCATTTGTGAAACTGCAGTAGAGACCTCTTCTATTCCGGCCGATTGTTCCGTAGATGCTGCTGCAATTTCAGCCATGATATCGTTCACGCGCTTAATGGCCGTTACAATTTCTTTCATGGTGTCGCCAGATTTACCCACCAAGGTATTGCCGTTTTCAATTTTCTTAACGGAATCTGAAATTAAACCTTTAATATCTTTTGCTGCATTGGCAGAACGTTGCGCCAAGGTGCGCACTTCAGAAGCAACCACGGCAACACCTCTACCCTGAT
>CAZZEV010000442.1:2041-2320 GCA_964653305.1 uncultured Cellvibrionaceae bacterium
CTTCTACTGCTGCGTTTAATGCAAGAATATTGGTTTGAAACGCAATACCATCTATCACGCCAATAATGTCTGCAATTTTTTGCGAAGATTCGTTAATGGAATTCATGGTGATCACAACTTGCTGAATCAGCGCACCACCATCCGTTGCCACACTGGATGCTTGCGATGCCAACACATTAGCTTGTTTAGCATTATCTGCATTGAGCTTAACGGTTGAGGTTAACTCCTCCATGCTAGATGCCGTTTCTTCTAAGTTTGCTTCCTGCTGTTCAGTACGAC
>CAZZEV010000443.1:0-2319 GCA_964653305.1 uncultured Cellvibrionaceae bacterium
GTGCCGCAGAGGCAAGGCAAAAAAGCGGGCCCCACTGCCAAATATCTATACGGTTAACAAACTGTTCTAACCAGCGTGATGATGCATAAAGCGCAATAGGCCAAATGATTATATTGGCGAATAGAACCGGTTTGCTGAATTGCCATAACAGTAATGTGACTATGTTAAAAACGGATGCGCCGTTAACTTTCCGTAAACTAATTTCCTTTTTTCGCTTGCCTGCTTCGTGAGTCGCTAGGCCATACAAGCCAAAGCAACTAATAAGAATTGCGATGCCGGTGAATATATAAATGAAACGGGCAATAAGGTTTTCATTTTTGTATTGGTCTGCTATAGCACCCTCAATAAACCATGTATGCGGAACATAGCCCAAAGAGTCTTTCCAAATGGCCTTAATGCTTTCTGATATTGCATTTCTATCGCCCGCTTTATAACGAACCGCAAATGCTACAGGCATAGCCGTGCTGCTTATAGGCCAAAAAAAGCCAGGGAGATCTGGTGCATTGAATGAACCTATGTGAACTACAGGGGTTACGCCGACTATGGTCATAGGCATTTTGTAACTCGGGCTTAAAGCAACATCGATTTTCTGATTAATCGCTTCGTTCGCAGTTTTGAAGCCTAATGGGGCTAGCGCTTGTGCGTTAATATAAATTTTGTCCTGCATTCCTGGTAGGACTTCATCTGGGTTGGTGGGCGCAGAAAAATATTTTCCAGCGAGCAGCTTTATGTTAAAAACTTTTAAATCGTCTGGCCCTGCAAGCATGGCTTGTTGCAACATAATGACCTTGCTAGATGAGTCTCCGTGGCGTGAGACTTGAATGGCGGTGCTGCCCGTTCCTGGGATGCTAGGCATTGCCAATACCGCAGTTGACACCCCGGGAATTTTTGAAATTTGATATTCGATATTCCTGATGCTGCCGCGGTTGGCGGTACCTAAGCTGGAGTGCGCCGCAAACATAATATTGTTGGTTTGGTAGCCAGGGTCAAAGGCTTGAACTTTAAGCATTTGCACTGCGATTACAGAAACGCATGTAAGCATAATTCCAGAGATCACAAACTGGCTGAGCACTAAGGTTTGTCGAAACTTTATGCTTCTTGGTGACTCGATAGATTTGTTGGATTTTAGCGTGGTTGCCGGGTTAAATCGCGATAGATAAAAGCTAGGGTAGGCACCAGAAATAAAGCCAGCCAGCAGTGTCATTAACAATAAATAGCCAAGAATCTGCGGTGCATAAATATAGCTTCTTTCTATATCGAGATTATTAGCAGATTTTAGCCATGGCAAGCAGAGCTCGATGAGAATGACCGCGGTTAATAGTGCAAGGCTCGCTATTAATAAGGATTCGCTTATAAATTGCTGAATAATGTTGTGCTTAGAAGCGCCTAGGGTTTTACGTAAAGCGATTTCTTTTTGTCTTTGCGAATAGGCAGCTAATGCGAGATTGATGTAGTTAATGCACGCCATCAACAAAATAATGGTGGCTAAACCGAACAGCATCCAGATCTTTTCAATTTGCCCCGTGACGTTTGCGCCTTTTAGATGGGCATCTTTTATGTTAAGAAGATTAATTGTGTGTATTTCACTGGGCTTTTTGTCGTTTGCTCTAAGTAATGATGAAAATTTGTCTAGTGCATCAGGAAGGCTGGCTTGTATTTTTATTGCATTGGCTCCGCTTTTTACCGTTATATACATAGAATAACTATAGCTAATCGTGGATGTACGATTTCCATTGGTCTGAGTGAAAACGTGTTTGTTGTTCTGCAAATGAATGAAAATATTTTGATGGGGTATGCTGGATTTGTGCGATGTTTTTCCTATTACCGCCACTACTTTGTAATCTTTATAAGCTGCTTCTTTAGCTTTCATTCCAGAATAAAATCGTCCATTGCCATCAATGTTGCTTATTTCTATGTTTATCAGTTTCCCTACTGCGCTTTGATCGCCGAACAGTTTTTTTGCAAGATCTTCGGTGATAACAATGGAGCTTTCATCTGAATAGAAATCGTCTAGTCTACCCTGTGCTATTTCATGGTTAAAAATCATAAAGAAAGCGCTGTCTACAATGGATATCCTTTCTTCAAAGTCTTCATTGTATTGCTCGCTTGCTTTTACATGTTTTATTTTTGTTGTCATGCTCTGTATGCGAGCGATGTGCTCAACGTCTGGAACATGATTTTTTATAATGTCATATATCTCTGAGTGTAGGTCGTTAATTTTTCGGTTTTCGTTGTTGTAATTTGTTGTATCTTCTAATTGATAAATGCGATCTGAATCTGCCCAATGGCGATCGTAATTCATCTCCGTATAGTTGATGA
>CAZZEV010000444.1:0-2290 GCA_964653305.1 uncultured Cellvibrionaceae bacterium
GAACACGCCAAACCCCTAGCGGAATCCAATCATTTCATCGTTCTAGATAAATACGTTAGGGAATGGGAGGCTTCTGAGCGTTATCAAACTGAAGGCGACTTAGAGCGTGAGCTTATTCAGGACTTGATCAATCAAGGCTATGAATTCTTGCCAAATCTCGCTACTCCAGAAGCGATGCTTGCCAATGTGCGTGTGCAGTTGCAAGATTTGAATAACGCGCAATTTTCTGAACCAGAATGGCGGCGATTTGTAGAAACCTATTTAGACAAGCCCACTGATAGCATCGTTGATAAAACACGTAAAATTCACGACGACTATATCCATGATTTTGTGTTTGATGATGGACGTATTCAGAACATCTATTTGCTCGATAAAACTAAAATTGCTCGCAACAAAGTACAGGTGATCAAGCAGTTTGAGCAAACTGGCAAACATGCCAATCGCTATGATGTGACCATTCTGGTCAATGGTCTTCCTCTAGTGCAGATAGAGCTTAAAAAGCGTGGCGTGGCGATTCGTGAGGCTTTTAACCAAATACACCGCTACAGCAAAGAGAGCTTCAACAGCGAGCATTCACTATTTAAATATCTGCAGATGTTTGTCATCTCCAATGGTACTGACAGCCGTTATTTTGCCAATACCACGAAGCGCGATAAAAATAGCTTCGACTTTACGATGAATTGGGCAAAATCTGACAACGGTCTGATCAAAGACCTAAAAGACTTTACGGCAACGTTTTTCCAGAAAAATACGTTGCTTAATGTGCTGCTGCATTAAAAGCTGGAGCAATCCTGAAGGTGGCGGCTATATTTGGCACACCACTGGTTCTGGTAAAACGCTGACCAGTTTTAAAGCAGCGCGTTTGGCTACCGAAATCGATTTTATCGACAAAGTATTTTTTGTGGTGGACAGAAAAGACCTCGACTACCAGACTATGAAAGAATATCAGCGTTTCTCGCCGGATAGCGTCAATGGTTCGGATAGTACTATAGGCTTGAAGCGTAACCTAGAGAAAGATGACAACAAAATCATCGTCACCACCATTCAGAAGCTCAATAATCTGATGAAAAGCGAGGGTGATCTGGCGATTTACAACAAGCAAGTTGTCTTCATTTTCGATGAATGCCACCGCAGCCAGTTTGGTGAAGCCCAGAAAAACCTAAAGAAAAAATTTAAGCAATTCTATCAGTTCGGTTTTACGGGTACACCGATCTTTTCTCAAAACGCCCTCGGCTTGGAAACCACCGCCAGCGTATTTGGTCGCGAACTACATTCTTACGTGATCACTGATGCGATCCGCGATGAAAAAGTTCTTAAGTTCAAAGTGGACTACAATGACGTACGCCCAAGATTTAGGGATATTGAGATAGAGCAAGATGAGAAAAAGCTGAATGCAGCAGAAAACAAGCAAGCCCTGTTGCACCCAGAGCGTATCCGCGAAATATCCCAGTATATCCTCAATAATTTTCGTAATAAAACCCACCGCCTACAGGTAGGCAACAAAGGGTTTAATGCCATGTTTGCTGTGAGCAGTGTGGAGGCTGCTAAACTATATTATGAAACTCTGGGTACATTGCAGAAAAGCAGCGATAAGCCGTTAAAAATCGCAACTATCTTTTCTTTCGCTACCAATGAAGAACATGATGCAGTGGGTGATATTCAGGATGAAAGTTTTGATGTATCTGCGATAAACAGCAGTGCTAAAAAATTTCTAAGTGATGCAATTAGCGACTACAACTCTTTCTTCAAAACCAACTTCAGTGTGGATAGCAACGGTTTCCAGAACTACTACCGCGATTTAGCTAAGAGGGTTAAATCCAAGGAAATAGATTTGCTGATTGTGGTTGGCATGTTCCTTACTGGCTTTGATGCTCCAACCCTTAACACCTTATTCGTAGATAAAAATCTGCGTTACCACGGTTTGATTCAGGCATATTCACGCACAAACCGCATTCATGATGCCACTAAAACTTTTGGGAATATAGTCACCTTCCGTGATTTAGAACAGGCTACCATTGATGCCATTACTTTGTTTGGCGATAAAAACACCAAAAATATAGCGCTTGAAAAGAGCTATAAAGAGTATATGAAGGGCTTTAGCGATGCCGTGACTGGTGAAGCTCGACCGGGCTTTATAGACGTAGTGAATGAGCTAGAACAGCGTTTCCCAAATCCCGATGCCATTGAAAAAGAGGTCGACAAAAAAGCCTTTGTCAAATTGTTTGGTGAATACTTGCGTGTAGAAAACGTGCTTCAAAACTATGATGAATTTGCACAGCTGAAAGCATTG
>CAZZEV010000445.1:0-1627 GCA_964653305.1 uncultured Cellvibrionaceae bacterium
GCACCTTTCTCGCGAAGGTAAGCGAGTGCAGGTTCAACCTCAGTGAAGTTTTGGTAATCGCCAGTGGGGATTTTGTGGCGGGCTAAAAAATCTTTCGTAAAGGCTTTAGAGCCTTCTAGTTGCGCTGCACCTTTGGTAGGGCCGAAGCAGGGCAGTTTGCGCTCGTTGAAATAATCAACCACGCCGGCAACTAATGGAACTTCTGGGCCAACGATGGTTAAGCCCACGCCGTTGGTTTGTACAAATTCAGCGAGCTTGGCGAAATCTAAAATATCAATGGCGACATTTTCGATGTTCGCTTCAAGTGCCGTACCCGCATTGCCGGGGGCAACAAATACTTTTTCAACGTGTTTGCTTTGTGCAGCTTTCCACGCGAGCGCGTGTTCGCGGCCGCCGCTGCCGATGATTAATATGTTCATAAGTTTAGAATCTCTCTCGTTCCCAAGCTCCAGCTTGGGAATGCATATTTACACTCCCAAGCTGGAGCTTGGGAGCGAGTAATCACGAAAAATCATTAATGTCTAAAGTGACGCATACCGGTAAACACCATCGCCATGCCGTGTTCATCGGCTGCAGCAATAACTTCTTCATCGCGCATTGAACCGCCTGGCTGAATTACAGCGGCAATGCCAACTTTGGCTGCGTTATCAATACCATCGCGGAAGGGGAAGAATGCATCAGAAGCCATAACCGAGCCAGCAACTTGCAGACCTGCATGCTCTGCTTTAATGGCCGCAATGCGCGCGGAATTTACGCGACTCATTTGGCCTGCACCAACACCAATGGTGTGTTTGTTTTTTGCATAAATAATGGCGTTTGATTTTACAAACTTGGCAACCTTCCACGCGAACAACAAATCCTGAATTTCAGCTGGAGTAGGTGCGCGCTTGGTAACAATTTTTAAATCGCTTTCAGTGATGATTCCATCATCGCGATCTTGTACTAACAAGCCGCCGTTGACGCGTTTGTAATCCAAACCTTTGACTTTTACGGTGTTCCATTCACCAGTCGCTAATAAGCGCACATTTTGTTTGGCTTTTACAATTTCGATCGCTTCAGCAGAAATACTTGGAGCAATAATCACTTCAACAAATTGACGCTCAACAATCGCTTTTGCGGTTTCAGCATCCAGCTCGCGGTTGAAGGCAATGATGCCGCCGAAAGCTGATTCGCTGTCGGTTGAGTAAGCTAAGTCATATGCGTGTTTAATGGATTCTGCAACAGCAACACCGCAAGGGTTTGCGTGTTTAACTATAACGCAAGCTGGCTCGCTAAAAGATTTAACGGTTTCCAGCGCAGCGTCTGTATCAGCAACGTTGTTGTAAGAAAGCTCTTTACCTTGTAATTGTTTTGCAGAGGCAATGCCCACTTCTTGTGGATTTTTTTCAACGTAGAAAGCGGCTTTTTGATGTGGGTTTTCACCGTAACGCATTTCTTGGGCTTTGATGAATTGGGTGTTGAAGGTACGCGGGAAATCTGCGCTACCGCCTTCAACCATGCGACCAAAATAATTTGCGATAGCGCCGTCATAAGCAGCGGTGTGTTCGTAAGCTTTAATCGCCAAATCAAAACGGGTTTGTAAAGTGGTCGCACCATTATTAGCTTTTAATTCAGCCAAAATTTTTGC
>CAZZEV010000445.1:1637-2281 GCA_964653305.1 uncultured Cellvibrionaceae bacterium
TAACAACAATTTTTACGTGTGCGTGATTTTTTGCTGCAGCGCGAACCATGGTTGGACCGCCGATATCAATATTCTCTACCGCGTCTTCCAATGAACAATCTTTGTTGGCAACAGTTTTTTCGAAGGGGTAAAGGTTTACCACAACCATATCGATATTGTTGATGCCGTGTTCTTGCATTACAGCGTTATCAATACCGCGGCGGGCGAGAATGCCGCCGTGAATTTTTGGGTGCAATGTTTTTACGCGGCCATCCATCATTTCTGGGAAACCGGTGTAGTCAGAGACTTCAATCGCAGGGATCTTGTTTTCAGTCAATAATTTAAAGGTGCCGCCGGTGGATAAAATTTCTACGCCTTGCGCGTTAAGCGCCTGCGCGAATTCAACAATACCGGTTTTATCTGAAACACTAATAAGTGCGCGTTTTACTGCTACAAGATCAGTTGCGTTGCTCATGTGTTAAATCTCCTGAACAAAAAATTAAAAACAAAAATAAGGATTCAATACTCTCGGCGGAGTAAATGTCGCGGTACAACGAACGAGATAGAAAGTGTTGAGTGCTTAGATCTAGAAAAACAAAAAAGGGGTGGAAACGAATTGCCACACCTTTTTTATACGTGGCGAAAATGTCGCCCGCGATAATTAC
>CAZZEV010000446.1:0-2280 GCA_964653305.1 uncultured Cellvibrionaceae bacterium
GAAATATCGCAAATTGAACGCATTCCTAATATTCCAGACGACCCAGATTTAGCTATTGCCGCTGGCAAAGCCCTTTGTGAAAACGTGTTGGAACCCATTCAAGATGCATTAGGCAGGATTGCTATTCGCTCTGCTTATCGTTCCTGTGCGGTCAACGCCAAAGGCGCAGAGAATAAAAACCAATACAATTGCTCTCGTAACGAAGCTAATTACGCCAGCCACATTTGGGATATGCGCGATGCCAACGGCCATATGGGTGCAACTGCATGTATTGTTGTTACATCATTCCTGCCGTACTACGAACAAACCAAACACTGGCAAGCATTAGCCTGGTGGATTCACGACAATATCCCCGGTTACTCCAGCATGTATTTTTTCCCAAAACTCGCCGCATTTAATATTTCTTGGCATGAACAACCTGAAAAACGCATTGATAGTTATGTTGAACCAAAAGGCTGTTTGACCAAATCTGGAATGGAAAATTACACGGGAAATCATAGCGAGGCTTATCAACAATTTATAAATAGCCTCTCGCGCAAGGTGTGATTATGGCGGCTTAAACTTGAGCTTTTGGATCAATGTGATCATTGTCGCACAAGCTCCTAAATTCTGTCAGAATCCAGCCCACTAAATAGTGGGGGATACAAATCACATTGGCCAAAAAAATACTAAAAATCATTGGGTAACCTCATGTTGCAAGACATTCAAAAAAACTTTGAGCCACAGCCGATAAACTCCGCGCGAATGTGGATGCGGAAAGTGGAAGAATTACTTCAATAAAATACTAACATGGTGATAAGAAATGGACGAAATAAGAAGTTTGTCAGGGTTTAGTAACAATGGTGTGTTGGTTAATGTTATCCGTAGTTGGCATGCTGAGCGTATTGACTTATTTGTTAAGTTGGTTGAACTGCTTAACAATGCGGGGGTTGATTTATGGCAGGGTAAAGCTCAGCGTACTATTCGTTGCGGCGGCAGAAGAACATCTAGCAAGATAGGTGATATTCGTTTAGGCAGTATTATTTGTAAACCACATAAACTGGCTTTTAAAATTGATATAGAAAACACATCAATAAAGAAGTATGAAGTGATATTGGTAGATGAAAATTATCTTCTCAAATTAAAAGAGTCGCTTGCCGCGTGGAATGAGTTATATGTTAAGTCTGCTTACTATCAGGCTGAACATACTAAAGGTTTTTGGCCAAATGATTATGCCACCTTAGCGCAAGATGACGATGGTGATGTTGACGACGAAGCCGATAATTTCACTGAAATTACGCAGCACCCCAATACTAATCCTGCTTTAAACCAAATTCTATTCGGTCCACCCGGAACAGGTAAAACCTATTCAACTATTAATGCCGCTTTGGAAATTCTTGATCCTGAATTTTTAGAAGATTACAACGGTGAAAGAGGAGAGCTTAAACATAAATTCGATGAGCTTGTTAAAAATCAACATATCCGGTTTGTGACATTCCACCAAAGCTTTAGTTATGAAGATTTTGTAGAAGGCTTAAGTGCTGAAACTGAAAATGGTCAGATACGCTATGACGTGAAGTCAGGTGTCTTTATGCAACTCTGCGAAGCCGCCGTAGCTAAGGTTGTAAAGCAGGAAACTGTAAATGTAGATGTTTCTAAACGCCGAGTTTGGAAAATGTCCTTGGGTAATACACTTGGTGATGATGCGTATATATTTGATGAGTGCATTTCAGAAAATAAAATTTTGTTAGGTTATGGCAGGCTCCTTGATTTTGGCGGCAGTAAAAACCGTGAAGATGTTTTTAATAGGTTTGTGGCTGCTGGCCGTAAAGATGTGACCAGTGATTCTTACGATGTAACATCTGTAACCACCTTTGTTACCAAAATGCAAATCGGCGATTTGGTAGTCATTAGCGACGGTAACAATAAATTCCGCGCCATTGGTGAAATTACCGGTGATTACGTATGTTTAAATCGCGAAGAGCAAGATGATCACTATGGTCAATGCCGTTCTGTAAAATGGTTCCGTGTTTACCAGCCAAGTTTGCCCTATGAACAACTTTTAAATAAATCATTTACGCAGAAAACAATATATGAGTTGCAATCCCCAACCCTCGATCAGATAAAACTTTCTGCTCTATTGGGTAATTCACCTGAATCAACTGATTTGGCGGCTAACCAAACACCGCGTGTTCTCATTATCGATGAAATCAATCGCGGAAATATTTCTAAAATTTTTGGTGAGCTAATTACTCTTATTGAGCCTTCTAAACGTGCCGGTGAAAAAGAAGCCTTGGAAGT
>CAZZEV010000447.1:0-2275 GCA_964653305.1 uncultured Cellvibrionaceae bacterium
TCAAACCGCCGCAATCAATTATTTGCTCATTGAACACAGAGGCAAACGAAAGAAAATTAGAGCATAGGATTGTCAATCCGCATAAATTCATTTTGATAGGAATCAATTAACTGGTCTGGATTAGGGAAGCTTCTTACCTGACCAAGCAGACTTTCCAATTCTTCAGCGCAAATAAGAATTACTTTATGTGAAATTAACTCATCACGATGTACCGCAATTTCATTTCGAGGCTGCCTGCAAACCAATATAGCAATAGGATCGGCATGATGACCAGAATCTTTTAAATACTTAAATAGCGTTCCTCGTCTGGTAACAAGCTTCCCCATTTTATTTGCAAAATCTGCAATTTTTAGGGTGCATTCTATAATTATTAGCTTCCCTTCCGGAGTACTTACAATTAAATCCGGCGAATCAGTTTCTACTTGCATAGTGGCGCCAAATCCAAGCATAAACAACAATGAGGAGATGGCGCGTTCAAAATAGCGTCCATCTTTACCACTAAATATTGCTTGTTTGATCATCGCTAAATCTTTATCAAAATGCTGTATTGTTAAAAAGCGATTATTTCTAGCCTTATTTGGATCAATTACCCAGTGGCGCCTCACTGTCACATTACCAATCATCAACATCATCAGTACGCTTTCTGCCTGACACAGTTCAATGATCACGGTTCCCATCTGAAAGTTGCTGTCAGAAGTTTCCCATATGATTTTTGTGGCAAGCTGGATTCGTCCGGAAAGTGAATCATATGGGCTGACACGAACACCTAAATTTATGCTCTCAATACTGAAAAGAGGATGAGCAATTAATCGTATTTTTAGAGAGTTATTAGATAAGACACATTCCGTCAATAGAAAATCTACGGGAGGACTTATAGTAATATTTATTTGAGGGGATTGAGATGCATCAGTTGGAATTTTAAGATCAAGCCAACTAGATAGATCAGTGATCCCATCAAATAGCGGATCGGATTTTCTCAAGTCGTTATCAATTGAAGTTAGATCAAGGATGTACGAAAAATGTTGCTCACTTGATGAGTATACATTTAATTGTAGCGGTGAAAACCATGCATCTCTCTGAACAACTGGAGAATAAGCACTGCAAGAACCATCCTTGTTAGAGATACGAACAACCCTACTTGTTATATCAATACCTCCAGATGCTGCCTGATTTAGAATCTCTAACAAATCCTCTTTTCTATCGCATTTTTTTTGAATTTGTCCTGAAAAAAAATTATTGGTATTTATACTAAAGTTAAAATCTTTTGCGGGAGGTAGCGGCAGTGCAAATATTGCAGCTGAAACCAACCGATAACTGGCACCCACAATCTCCCCAAAGTATCGGATATCAACAAAATACTCATCACATACCCACTCTGATGCAGATTCTAAAAATCCATTAATTACTTTAACATCATGCATAACTATTATTCCCTGCAACATTTAGGATATGTAAAACACACATTACTTCTTCATCTGCCCCATCAACCGAACCGCAACACTAACCAATAACGCCACAGCCAAAAGCAAAATCCCCCAAAACAAAATGGTCTTCCAGCTCATCTGCATTCCAGCGCGAGCAAACGAATCAATATTCGGTTTCAATTCCGTAAATGCCGCCTGCTCCCACTTCAAATCTTTACCGCTCACCAACTGCGAAAAAATCTGCGTGCTGGTATGTTGGTTATTAGGTGCGGCTTGATCATCTATCGCAATGTTGTACGGCGCTGTATTGTTCGCAATAAATTGCAGTATTTGTGGTTGGCGATGGAAAACCAAGGTGGGGTTGAGTGTGGTGCGCACCAGTTCGTTGAGTTCAACGCGCCAGTAGATATCACTATTGCTGTAGATATTAATCGCATCGCTCTGCTGCCAATCGCTCCCAACTTGCGCATTAAACCAAATGCCTTTGTGAAGTAATTGCCAAGGTTGTTTTTCCGTATTGCGCGAAAACACTTTAATGTTATCGCCGTACATAGTGGTGCCGAGGTTGAGGCTGATATTGGAGACTGGGGCAATATCATCGCGCGCAAATTCCCATGCAGCGACGGGCATAGCGGCTGTGTGATTACCTGCGCGCATTGCTGAATCCTGATCTTCCGCCAACGCGCCTTTTACTTCCCAACGATCAACTACTGGGGCATTAGAAATTTTATCGGTATTTTCGATTTGGATTTTGGTGAGCTGTAAATTCTCATTGCCGCGCGTGAACTTCAAACGCAAATAGGCGTATTGTTTCTCACTCAAATTCACCGCGATTTTATTGCGCGTAAGCA
>CAZZEV010000448.1:0-2273 GCA_964653305.1 uncultured Cellvibrionaceae bacterium
ATCGGGTACGCCATGCACAGCAAAATTACCCATTTTTTTCTCATAGGTAATGGTCGCCCCATTATTTTGATTTTCAGCCGAAATAAAACGCACATTAGGTACTTGCTGTTTTATGGCCTTAATATCTTCTTGGCTGAGCTGTATATAACGCCCAAGCCCCATGCCCTTATGAGCAACCGAAGTGGTGCCGGAAAAAACAATAATAAAATCCATGACGTCACCACCAAAGCCATCATAGACACCGTTCTGCATTCCCCTTCCTGCACCGAGCATGAGGATTAACATAAAGATGCCCCAGAACACGCCAAAAGCAGTGAGCAAGGTGCGCAATTTATTTTGGCGCAGGGTAAATAAAATTTCTTGTAAGCCATCCCACATAATAGTTAATCCAGAATTTCTTCTTCGTCCTGCTCGTCAATGTTGCTTGTGCGATGATGTTTGCCCGTTACTATCAAACCATCTTTTAAGATAATTTGGCGTTGGGTTTGATCGGCAATATCTTGTTCATGGGTCACTATTACAATAGTGTTTCCCAAGGCGTGAACTTCTTTGATAAGCGTCATCACTTCTTGCGTGGTTTGGCTATCCAAGGCTCCGGTTGGCTCATCCGCCAAAATCACTTTTGGTTTGGTGACCAATGCACGGGCAATCGCCACGCGTTGCTTCTGACCGCCAGATAATTCGTTAGGCATAAAATTCGCGCGATGATCCAAGCCAACCATTTCTAAATATTCTGCGGCGCGCTTGTTACGTTCTTTGCGACCTACACCTTGATAATAAAGTGGTAAGGCCACGTTTTCAGTGGCGTTTTTGAAAGGTAGTAAATTGAACGATTGAAATACAAAACCAAGCAATTCATTGCGTAATTGCGCAGCGGTTTTTTCTTTGAGATGTTTGATTTCACGCCCTGCGAGAAAATAGTCCCCTTGGTCATGGTTATCCAAAATGCCAAGAATATTCAGCAAAGTTGATTTGCCGGACCCCGACGAACCCATGATGGACACCAATTCGCCTTCGCGAATATGCAAATCGATTCCCTTGAGTACATGCAGCGGTTGCTCGCCCGAGTGATAGTACTTGTGGATGTTGTGTAGTTTGATCATGGGTACTTATCCTATGAATGTGCCGGCTTTTACCCACACAAGCTTAATCACTATTTGAAACTAGGCTGACTTTATTTACCTTGGTTAACACTGTCATGACAAGTGTCAGCGGTCAAAGCAAAGTTAAACTGCTCTATCGTCTAATTTGACGCCATTAATGGTTATATGGATTCACTTTGCATGCGATTTATTTATTACTGAGAAAAACGCGGTTTGCACCCCCTTAAAAGCAAACGGCCAGCTGTTTAGCTGGCCGTTTATCATCACTTTCTTACCCGCAAAGAGTCGTGAATATTTTTCTTAACCCACCGCATGGTTGCGATTGACACCATTAACCAAGGCCTTAATGG
The DNA here is from genome assembly GCA_964653305.1 of uncultured Cellvibrionaceae bacterium. GTDB lineage: Bacteria > Pseudomonadota > Gammaproteobacteria > Pseudomonadales > Cellvibrionaceae > Cellvibrio. The sequence goes on from CAZZEV010000448.1 coordinate 1,454, forward strand.
CCGCAGCAATAATGTTACTGTCTTTGCCTACCCCGAAAACTGATTTGTTATTGCCAACTTTCATTTCTACATAGCACACAGCCACAACATCAGAACCTTCACCCACGGCATGCTCAGAGTAATCCACAACGCTAATGGTGGTATCAACATATTGACTCAACGCATGGGCAGCAGCATCGATGGGGCCATTACCACTGCCGCTCAGCTCCACAGTTTTATTTTCGTGTTGAGCGTAAATTGTGATATCAACGTGATGCTGACTATCATCGTAATTTTTCAGTTTGGAGCTTTGATAAATAAAGGGCGTATTTACTGCGAAATATTCTTGCTCAAAAATATTAACGATATCGCTGCTCTTAACTTCTTTACCGGTAGTGTCGCTAACTTTTTGTACGGCAGCGCTAAATTCAATTTGCAAACGACGCGGCAATTGCAAGCCCGCTTCTTGTTGCAATAAAAAGCTAATTCCGCCTTTACCGGATTGCGCATTTACCCGCACGACAGCATCGTAACTGCGATTTAAATCGGCAGGATCAATGGGCAAATATGGAACTTCCCATAGCGTATCTTTTTTCTGTACCGCAAAACCTTTTTTAATTGCATCTTGATGCGATCCCGAAAATGCAGTGAATACTAATTCGCCCGCATAGGGGTGACGTGGATGCACCGGCAATTGCGTGCAGTCTTCTACCAATTTTCTTACACGATCAATATCCGAAAAATCCAACCCAGGGTGAATACCTTGTGAATACAAATTTAATGCAAGCGTCACCAAATCGACATTACCGGTACGCTCACCATTGCCAAACAAGCAACCTTC
>CAZZEV010000449.1:0-538 GCA_964653305.1 uncultured Cellvibrionaceae bacterium
CTGCGTTAATTTTTTGCGCTAATGCAGGTTCAGATTCGGCTTTATCGACAGCTGTATATGCAGCAGCGTTTATAATAATATCGGGCTGAACCCTATTAAGTACGCCTGAAATTGTTTCAGGCTGAGCGAGATCTAAGTCTGCGCGGGTCAATGCAACCAATTCCAATCTATACGCAACAGAAAGTTCTCTACTGGTTTTCTGTAGTGCGTATCCGAGCTGTCCATTTGCACCAGTCACTAAGACTTTCACGCAAAGACCTCAGCATCCATTAATTTTTTTGCCGCTAAATCCTTAGCCGATAAGATGGCGTTAGTTTCACTGAGAGGCCATTCAATCTGTAATGCGGGATCACTCCACAACAAGGAGCGATCAAACTCTGGCGCATAATATTCGGTGCATTTGTAGTAGAGCTCTGCGTGCTCGCTGACAACACAAAATCCGTGGGCGAATCCTGCTGGAATCCATAGCATGAGTTTATTGGCGTCTGACAAATGAATTCCTACGCTCTTTCCAAAAGTGGGCGATGATTTTCGTAAA
>CAZZEV010000449.1:548-2262 GCA_964653305.1 uncultured Cellvibrionaceae bacterium
GCAACACATTTTGTTGCGATGAACTTTGATTGTCTTGTACAAATGTCGCATCTATTCCAGCGTCAACAAACCATTGTTGACGATAGGATTCATAAAAATAGCCGCGCTCATCCCCCCACACCTTGGGTTTAAATATGAGCACATCGGGAATCGCTGTTTTTATAATTTCCATCAAAAAACTCTGTCATTCATAATTTCTAATAGATATTGTCCGTAGCCGCTTTTGAGGAGCGGCTCCGCCAGTTTTTCAAGCTGCGCTTTATCGATATAACCCATGCGATACGCAATTTCTTCTGGGCAAGCGACTTTCAAACCTTGTCGCTTTTCGATTGTTTGAATAAATTGACTCGCAGCCAACAGATTATCGTGAGTGCCTGTATCCAACCAAGCCGCACCGCGCCCTAGGAGTTCAACCGTTAATTGACCGCGCGCCAAATAGGTTTTATTCACATCGGTAATTTCTAACTCGCCGCGCGCAGAAGGCTTAATCGATTTCGCAATCTCTATAACGCTGTTGTCGTAAAAATATAATCCCGTCACTGCGTATTTTGATTTGGGCTTAAGAGGCTTTTCTTCAATCGACAGCACATTGCCATGATCATCAAATTCCACAACGCCATAAGCGCGCGCGTCATCGACATGATAACCGAATACCGTTGCACCACTGGTGCGAGCCTCCGCATTTTGCAACAACCGGGAGAAATCATGTGCGTAATAAATGTTATCGCCTAATACTAACGCGCAATTGTCTTCACCGATAAAGTCCTCACCAATAATAAAGGCTTGCGCTAAACCATCCGGCGATGGCTGTTCGGCATATTCAATTCGTAAACCCCAATCGCTCCCATCACCCAGAAGCTCTTGATAGGTGGGCAAATCACGCGGCGTAGAGATAATGAGGATTTCGCGAATACCAGCCAACATTAAGGTGGTTAGCGGGTAGTAAATCATGGGTTTATCGTAAATAGGTACAATTTGTTTGCTGATAGCTTTGGTTAAGGGGTAAAGGCGAGTACCTGAACCACCCGCAAGCACAATACCTTTGCGACTTTTTTTAATTGATGCTGACATAATTGACCTTAACTCTACTTTTTCTAGGCATTCATTTTAACCAGCGCCAAGATGGCGATATCCCCATATCATTTAGGAGCAATTTCAATGTTGCGTTCGCGGATTGGAAACGCCAACGCAAAAACGTTCTGATCAGCGAATAATAGAGCGAAGAACTCTTATTGCGATAATCGCCAGAAAATACGCGCTCCCCTGGAACATAGAAACCCGCATCCACACCGAGAAATTCGAATACGTTTTTTAAGGTTTCGGCATGCTGGCTTTTTAAAGCATCATTTTCCAAAATTAGAATGTGTTCATCACTAAAGTGTTGGCGAACACAATTAATTTGGGTTGCGTATTTTCCCCTATCTATATAAGAGTGGCAGCGATGCGCATGCCCCAACTTCTCGCCTTCCTGCCTCAAGCGCGCAGATTCACACCACAGCGCTTTCCACAGCGGCAAGTCTTCATTAGATCTCGCCTTTTCCATTTCATAGTGTGATATTGCGCGCTCTGCAGGATCGCGCAATATCACAATAAGTTTCAATTCGGGATTATACCGTTTTAATTCAGGAATTATTTCTGGCCGGTAAAGATAAATGGGCGTTGCCTCCCCCCAGCGCGCGGCAGGATTAGCGCCTTCAAAATGCGATGCGTAATA
>CAZZEV010000450.1:0-2259 GCA_964653305.1 uncultured Cellvibrionaceae bacterium
GCTTTAAGTTCATCGATATTGGTAACTGGAATGCCATAAATGCGCTCCATGACCATTACATTGTTGCGTGTATAGTCCCAATAAATTTCTGGTACATAGAGCAAATTTGAATTGGCAAAATTGCGGCGCAATTGTGATGCGTTGGCGGCTTCTTTTTGTAAGTTGAGTTCATCAAAAATTGTATTGCGATAATCTTGCACGATTTCTACAGGGCGCAAGCGGCGGCCATCTTCACTGTATTTTTCTAGCAGGCGTGCGAGTTTTAGGAGTAGGGCGACATCTTGCGCGATAATCTTTTCAATATTCGGGCGAATCGCTTTAATCACTACTGCCTTGCCATTTTTTAAGGTGGCAGCGTGTACTTGTGCAACAGACGCCGACGCCAGTGGCTCTTGGTCGTAGCTGCTAAATATTGAGTCTACCGATGCGCCTAAAGAGCTTTCTACAATGCGGCGGAACTCATCGTTAGGGAAGGGGGCAACACGGTCTTGTAAATAATTTAACTCGGCAACGATATCGTCAGGTACTAAATCTGGGCGCGTGGAAAGCAACTGGCCGAACTTTACAAAGATTGGCCCCAATTCTTCGCAGGCGCGGCGTAAGCGTTCACCACGGCTGAGTTTAGATGAACCAAATAATCTGCACGGCAGTAGCAAGAGTTTTGCACGTAATGGCAAATGTTCTTGAGGAATCAGTTCATCTAAGCGGTAACGTAAAAAAACGCGAAGGATGGTGATAAAACGGAAAAAAACAGTCACGAGTTATTATTCCTGTTGTGCAGCCTGCGGCTGTGTACTTTGGCGCTCAATGCGCGCGAGAATTTGTTCTATGCGCGCGGTTACGCGATCTGCGCCGAGCTTTAATTCATCCACCTGCGCATTAAAAAAAGCGAGCTCGGGTTTGCTGGGTAATACGCGCAATTCTTCGGTGAGAAATTCACTGGTGAGGCGTTGAATATTGCTAACGCGATCTTTGGTCCACGACATTTTACTGCGAATTAATTCTGCGCCTTGGTGGCCAATAATGTCCCCAAAAATTTGACTGAGCATTTCTTCCCAGTCGATATCCAGATTTTTTAAAATCTTTTGCAGCTCTGCTAAAAAGCTGGTGCTGCCAAACAATTGCACACCGCTGTCTTTTAAATTTAAGCGATCACTTTTAATCAAACTTAAGAGCGCGGGTAGAGTGCCTTCTAATTGCGTGGTGAGCTCGCCTTCAAAGTGGCCGTACAACTCAATGCCTTCTGCGCAGGGCACAACAAAAATTTTAAAATCCGGCGAGTTAATGTGTACGGCTAAGACTTGGGGGCTAAGCTCTGCCAAGGCAATACGCGAAGCGGGATCATAAGCTAGCGCAGCATTAACAATTTTCTCTGCGCTAGCGAGCGCGGCAGTGCTAAGCATAGGATCCATGGCACGGTTCTCGTAATATAAAATTCAAAGCAGCTTTTGGGTTAAGGCTTAAAACCTTTATGCAGCGCCACAATTCCGCCAGTCATGTTGGTGAATTCTGTGTTAACAAAACCGGCGTTTTTCATCATCTCTTTCAAGGTTTCTTGATCGGGGTGCATGCGAATCGATTCGGCTAAATAGCGATAGCTATCGGCATCGTTAGTCACGAGTTTGCCAATCAGCGGCAGCAATTTAAATGAATAGGTGTCGTAGACTTTTTCGAGTGCGGTGTGCTGCGGTTTAGAAAACTCCAATACCAACAAGCGGCCACCGGGTTTGAGTACGCGCAGCATGGAGCGCAGCGCTAAATCTTTATCGGTCACATTGCGCAAGCCAAAGGCGATGGTGATGCAATCAAAGGTGTTATCGGGGAAAGGCAAATATTGCGCATCGGTTTGTGCGAATTGAATATTGCCAGCAACACCGCGATCAATTAAGCGGTCGCGCCCAACATTCAACATAGAAGAGTTGATATCAGCGAGAATCACTTGGCCATCTTTACCCACGAGCTTGGCAAATTGGTAGCTGAGGTCGCCGGTGCCGCCAGCAATGTCTAATACTTTATGGCCAGCGCGTACGCCTGAGGCTTCAATGGTAAAACGCTTCCAGAGGCGGTGAATACCTGCGGACATTAAATCGTTCATTACATCGTATTTGGCTGCTACTGAGTGAAAAACACCGGCTACGCGCTCTGCCTTTTTCTCAACGGCTACTTGTTCAAAGCCGAAATGTGTCGTTTTTTGTTCGCTCATGCTTTTTCTCGCTCTGACTTAAAGGTCGCCTGAAAAATCTGTTGGCTATTGTACAA
>CAZZEV010000451.1:0-2255 GCA_964653305.1 uncultured Cellvibrionaceae bacterium
TGGTAATAAATTAAAATAGCAAGACGAACCGAAGTCATCAATGGAAAACATATTGCCGCGCAACACCAACATTTCTGGCCCGTCAGTTTTATTAGCGGACAGGGAGGTTACAGCTTGAATTTCACCAGGTTTTTCAGCGCAAGCGGTTGGCAACTGCGCCCACACCTGCTTCTGTATAAATTTATTAAGCCTGCCTTCTATATCGCGAATATTGACGGGCTCATCTTTATGCCGGTCAAAGTAGTACATAAAATGCGGCTCAATAATCGCCAAGGTTTTAACTATTTTAATCATTTTTCTGAATTTGGCATCGGCGGGCCAAGCGCCGCGACGTTCCATTGTCTTGAGTAGCGAGGAGGCTTTTGGATCCGATATGACCCAGAACCGCAGTCCAGGGCGACGGCCCTTCAAAGCGCTGCCGGAATCGGCCATTTTTGAAGCTGAGTTAATTTGATCATCAATAGCATTAAGCTCCTGCTCAATCATCTCAAAGATGGTTAGATTAAAATCAGCCCACTCCCAATCCAATGGAATCACATTAAATCGCAAATCGGATCCTATTTTTTCAACAGGATATGTATTACCTGCCACAATCAAGACACGATTTGAATCTCTTTTCATATTTGCCATCTGCACTATCGCGGGGAGTTTTGTTGGAATAGATTAGCGGTCATAATTTATAATTGCGCCAATTATTTTATCGCTAATTTCCACTGATTGTTGTCGATCAATCAATTGCAGCATAAGTACTTCGCCGCAAAGTTCAATGCCGATCTGCTCAAGATGCTCAGCCCCAGCTTGAGTTACCAAAATCAATTTCTTTTTATACTGAATGGCGTAGGACACCAAATATGGAAGGTAGAGCTTAAATGATGAGGACTCCCACACACTAGCCTCATCAATGGCGACACAGTTGTAATCGCTCCAGTTAACGCGCTCCAAGCTGAATGCCTCCCCATAGAAGCGAGGTGTTACCACCTGAATTAACCTCGGATTAATTTTGCGGATTTTCTCAAGCAAGTAGGTTTTTCCGACGCCGGTATACCCGTATAGGTGTATTACATTTGGATTGACAATCTCATTGGTCATGGCTATATCTCAGTTTAGAATTTAAGGCTTGGTCGGTTTTCTGCTGGAGTCTCATTTTGTGCTATTGCGTATTGCAATACCCAAGACTCAAAAGTCTACTTAGTGGGATACTATGAAAAGCCCGCTTGAAGAGACTTCCTTAGCGATGCTAAAGGCATCCACTAACCCAGGCAAGACGATATCCATTTGATAAAGACTCGGAGACGGAAGCAGTATTTGCCCATCAATGAACACAATCGTAATTGCCAAATATTCAGTAGGAGCTTCCCTTGAAAATATATCAAGCGTAAGGTTGGCAGCCCCACCGTGCAGGTAAGCACCTAATTTTACCTCAGGATTGGAACCCAATGAATTGGATAACAATACGATCACTTGTTGCAACCACAGTTGGCATTCTGAGCTATCTCGAAACTCACCGTCTTGAACATCAACAAATCTAATCATTCACGTTGCCTCCTGAAAATGCTGGAAAATATGGCTCGCCCTCAGTATTAATTATTAATTGACCACAAACACGACTAACACCGGCGATAGCAGCAGGTATACCGCCCAAAGCATCGCGTACAATCGAGATACATACAAATATTCAATTAGGCCAAGCGTCAATGTTCCGCTTGACATGCCCAGGAGTAGCAAGGCGGAAGAGTCCGAATAGCTCCAAACACCAAGCTTAACGCCTGCGAAATAACCAATTCCAAGCTGCAGCATCAAGCAAGCCAAAACCGCTATTATTAACATCCGTGCGAATGGGATCATAAATAGAGCGGCTATTTTTTATCGGTAGCAGACTTGTAAATAGCAAAGCAAGAAATGATTAAAATCATAACCAGCACAAACACCATAATCCAAAAATCTTTTCCTTTAAGACCTGACAAAAGGTCGAAGAATGCATAAATCGGGAATCCAATAACCGCAAAAAGTAAAAGGAGTTTTAGGGCCATCTTGCTGCCTTCAAACAATTTTCCAAAATAGGTTCTATTCATATTCATACCATCATCGTCCAATTAGCATTAGCTGCAATATTTATTGTTAAAGCGCCAATGTTTACGATAAGCGCACATCCCGGCTTCGCAAGAACTCCATAACGAACAGCTGAAATTCATCTTCAATGTCCATATCGTGCTCACCATATTGGTAGAATTCATAAGCGCGATACCAAGCTTCTA
>CAZZEV010000452.1:0-2255 GCA_964653305.1 uncultured Cellvibrionaceae bacterium
TTGCTGCCGCGCTGCGCTCTATTCTGCGTCAAGACCCTGATTTGATTATGATTGGTGAAATTCGCGATCTTGAAACGGCGGAAATCGCTGTTCAAGCGGCGCTAACCGGTCACCTTGTGCTGTCTACATTACACACCAACGATGCCATGAGCGCATTCACCCGCCTTATTGACATGGGGGTGGAGCCTTTCTTGGCCGCAACGCCGGTAATTGCAGTACAAGCACAGCGATTAGTGCGCAGGTTATGTCACTGCAGTGAGCCTACAACGGTAGCCGATTCGGTAGCAGTTCGTGTTTCTCCTTTCGTGAACAAACTCTTTTCTGGCCAGGTGCCCAATTGGCGCAAAGCGGTTGGTTGCGCGCAATGCCAGCACACCGGTTATAGAGGTCGTTTAGGTATTTATGAGTTGGTAGGCGTTGGCGAAGGCATTCGCGATTTGGTGTTGGCGAAAGCGTCGCTCTCTGATCTGCAGAAAAAAGCGCGTGAAGAAGGCTTTAGAGACTTGGCGACAGATGGCTTAATTAAAGCATGGCAAGGGCTTACTAGCGTTGAAGAAGTACATCGCGTTACGAGCATGCATGTATGACACAGCAATTTAAATATTCTGCCGTAGATGCCAGTGGCCATGAGCTGGGCGGCGAAATCAGCGCCTACTCGCAACGCGAGGCGGTGAGTCAGTTATCGCTCCAACAGTTAACGGTTATTGAAATTGAGCCCTTGCAAGCCAAGCAGGATGAAGATCTTAAGAGTCGTCAGCGGTTAGGCACAGAAGATATTATTACTGCACTCTACGAGCTCTCTGCAATGTTGAACTCAGGGGTGAGTGCGGCAGAAGCCGTGGGCGCCCAAGCTGTCTCATCGGCACATCCCAAACTGCGCTGGGCATTCAAGTTGGCCTCTAAAACCTTACGGCATGGCGGCACCTTTGAGCAGGCTATAGTCGCGTCTAAACTGCCTTTCCCAAACTATGTTAATTATCTTATTCGTGCCGGCGAGATGACGGGGCAGCTGGGCCCAGCATTGAGCGATGCATGTACGCAAATGCAGTATGACCTAACCATTCGCAATGACACCCGTAACGCGCTGATCTATCCCTCTATTTTGGTAATGTCGGGCGTTTCGGCTGTGTTAATGATGTTTGTTTATGTTGTTCCTAGTTTTACCAATTTATTAGAGCACTCAGAGAGCTTACCCTTTCTTGCGTGGGCGGTGTTAACTGCAGGTAAATTGAACATTTTTCATTGCTGCTTTTATTGCTGATCGCACCGCCTGCAGCGTTTATTTTTTGTTGGGCTCAGCCCACCATAAAAATAAAAATGCTCTCAAAAATTGAGCGCCTGCCGGTCATAGGTGAATGGATTTCGCAGTCTGACGTTGCCTCTTGGTCAAAAGTACTCTCATCGCTGGTGCGCAACAGAGTAGAGCTTATTATGGCGTTGGAATTAGCGGCTGAATCAGTGCGTATGCCATCGCGCAAGCAAAGCATGGTCAAGGTTAAAAATGCAGTTCGTGCGGGTGAAGCCTTGTCGGTAGCCTTAGAGTCAAACCAATGTCTAACTGCTACGGGCTACAACTTAATTCGAGTGGGAGAACGTGCGGGTAAGTTAGAAGAAATGTTGAACGCCTTGGCGAATCTTTATACGATACAAGGCCAGCAGCGCATGAAAAAAGCCCTAATTCTGATTGAGCCGATTGCTATTTTATTTATAGGCTTGGTCATGGGCACTATTATTATTGGCATTATGCTGGCTATCACCAGTGCGAATGACATCCCTTTATAAATCTATATTGAACTTGGTAATCACTTTGCTATGAACAAGTCACCCCTGAGCAACTCCCCTGTAAGCAATTCACGCGCAACCAAAAAAATATCTGCATTTCAGCGCGGCTTTACGCTGTTAGAAATGATTGTTGTGTTGGTTATTATTGGTTTAATTGCAGGTTTGGTTGGCCCTAATTTATTTCGTCAAGCCGATAAAGCGAAAATTCAAACAGCAGAAACACAAGTTAAAATGATTCGCGGTTCATTGCATACTTTACGGCTGGATATTGGCCGCTTGCCAACTCAAGAAGAAGGTTTAAAAATTTTGATGCAAAAACCATCCGATGAGCGTGTAGCGCAATTTTGGAATGGGCCATATATTGATGGCGGCGTACCGCTCGATCCTTGGAAGCGCGAATATGTCTACTCTGCCACCGCCAGCGAGTTTGAACCCTTCAGTCTCTACTCTATGGGGGCAGACGGCCAACAAGG
>CAZZEV010000453.1:0-2243 GCA_964653305.1 uncultured Cellvibrionaceae bacterium
GCCGTCTTTATCTGCCTGAACATTTGGTGGAAGTGGATGTGATTGCGGTGCGGACAAAGTAGATTTTCAAAGCAAGATTGTGATTAAACAAAAGCCCCGCATTGCGGGGCTTTTGGGTATGAAGACGTTAATGACTCAGAACGGAATATCGTCATCAAAAGAATCAAACCCAGCGGGTTGCTGTGGCGCGCTGTGCGCAGGTGCTGCACCACCGAATCCACCGGCTGCTGCCGCTGCTTGTGCTGGGCGATTTGCTTGTGGGGCTGGAGCGCCACCACCTTGGAAGCTACCACCTTGTGGTGCGCCGTATTGTTGATCTTGGTTGTAATTGCCACCGCTTTGGTTATCGCCGCGGCCATCCAGCATTTGCATTTCACTAGCAACAATTTCAGTGGTGTAACGGTCGGTGCCGTCTTGTGCTTGCCATTTGCGAGTACGAAGAGAACCTTCAACGTATACCTTGCTGCCTTTCTTCAAATATTCGCCCGCGATTTCGCCCAAGCGATTAAAGAACACCACGCGATGCCATTCGGTACGCTCTTGTGGCTGGCCTGTTGCTTTGTCTTTCCATGTTTCTGATGTGGCAATACTAACGTTGGTAACCGCGCCGCCGGAAGGCATGTATTTCACTTCGGGGTCTTGGCCGATATTGCCAACGATAATGACTTTATTAATTCCGCGTGCCATAGGGTTCTCCTGTTTACTGGTCTTGGTTTGCTGGTGTAATCGCCCTCATCAATTATTATCAGGCGACATTCGGGGTGTTTGGCTTCACTTGGCGAAGCGGGAGCAGCTTGCCATTGGCGGGCAGTCCACACAAGAATTTTTACTTAGTGATCGATAAATTTAACAGGGAGTCGTCATCCCCGCAGGGGATCCAGTGACTTTAAAATCCAAAGCAAAGACACTGGATCCTTACAGGATGACGACCCCCTACTGAAAACTAATGAGCGTTATTCCGCCACTATCGCATGCAGCGCTTTACGATCCACCAAGCGCTGATCCACCTTCAAGTAAGCGGTGTTTTCAGACTCAACAATCAGCACTTCTGCTACCCCTTTTACCGCGCGAAGTTTCTCGGCGATCACAGCACCATCGTGGTTGCGCAAGGGGATAAGTACGCTGGCGAGGAAGCGCGGCGGCTTCATCGACCAAGCGACTGCCAGCCATACCAAGGTGAAGCATGCGCCCAAGCCAAGTACCGCGACCATGCCGTAGTGTTGTAACAAGAATCCACCCACTGCACCGCCCACTGAAACGCCTATTACTTGGCTGGTGGAATAAATCCCCGTCGCGGTACCTTTTGACCCTGCGGGTGCGATTTTGCTGACCATAGAGGGCAAGGTGGCTTCCAGCACATTGAAGGCAACAAAGAAGAAAAATATGGCTGCAATCGTGAAAAACAGGTTGGGAGGAGCAACCATCAGGACTAATTCCATCAAGGCCAATAAGCCGATGGCACCGAGAAAGACAGGCTTAATTTTGCGACGTTTTTCCGCAATGATTACAAACGGCAACATGATCGCAAAAGCGACTACCAGCATGGGGAAATAAAGCATGCCATGGTGGCCGCGCTCGATATGTAACTGCTGCTCAAGGATTTGTGGAAGTACCATAAAGTTGGCCATCAACACAAAGTGCAGCGCGAAAATGCCCACGTTTAACCGCAATAATTCAGGGTGTTTAAAGGTTTTCCAGAAGAGCTCCCGCGCAGGCAAGGCTTCACGTTTGGGTTGCGGCGCGCGTTTTACAGCAGGGATAAACGCAAACAGAATAACAATACCAATCACCCCCAAAGCGGCGGTAATCCAAAAAATAGCACCCACGCCGCCCCAATTGGCGACCAAGGGACCAACGGTCATAGCAACCGAGAAAGAAACACCAATAGACGCACCAATGGTCGCCATGGCCTTGGTGCGGCTTTCGTCGGAAGTCAGGTCAGTTAAGAGCGCCATGATCACGCCAGAAATCGCCCCGCCGCCTTGCAACAATCGCCCGATGATTAAGCCGTAAACGGTGGTGGCTTGAGCCGCAATCACGCTGCCGAGAATAAAAATAATTAGCCCAATCAGAATAATCGGCTTGCGGCCAATACGGTCCGACAACATCCCAAACGGAATTTGCAAAAGCGCTTGGCTGGCGCCATAAGCACCCAACGCAACGCCTAATAAAAAGGGCGTGTGGTGCTCGTATTGAGTGCCGTACAGCGCCAAGACTGGCAGTAGCAAAAACAGGCCAAACAT
>CAZZEV010000454.1:0-2237 GCA_964653305.1 uncultured Cellvibrionaceae bacterium
TTTGCAGGAATAATCCGAAATCGGATTGCTAATTCCGAAATCGGACGCAAACAGCAGAACTACACCTAATTAGCAGAAGGAAATTACGGGTATAACGGTAAATAGCTTAACGGCGGTGGTAATGGCGACTTTTCAAAAAGAGAATAGGGACAACCAAAATCACATTCTAAGAGCGCGGATATTGATTTAAGAAGCGAGAAATAAAAAATGCCACGAAGTATCCTCCGTGGCATTTTTAGTTAACAAGTAACAAGAATTATTTAAATAAGCGTGGAGCAAAATCTTGCAAGTTGCGGCGCCAGGTCTGCCATTCGTGATCTGTACCTTGTGACTCAACAAAGACGTGTTTAATGCCCGCTTCATTTAAGGATTGGTGTAAGCCATGAATACCTTTACGCATATTTTCCGGTTCTGCAGTACCAATACCTAACCACAATAAATGCACTTTTTTGGCAAAGGCGTCAGGGTCAGCAAATACGCCAGAAAAATCCGTTTTTGGATCAAACTTTCCACCCGTTAAAAAACCACCAGCGCCACTGAAACCGCCGATGTAAGAGAACAAATCTAAATTTTTAGTGGTTACATAATAGGTTTGCATACCACCCATGGAAAGCCCAGCCATAGCGCGATTATCGCGATCACTCAGTGTGCGGTATTCTTTATCCACATAGGGGATTAATACTTTTGTAAACTCTTCTTCAACCACTTCCATACGCTTGTTAAGCATGGCTACCCACTCTGGTGAGCCGCGTTCAATTTTGCTCGTATCAACCTCGGGTTGATTTGGGCGCGTGGGGTAACCATTTGCCATCACCACAATCATCGGCTTTGCTTTACCCTCGGCAATTAAATTGTCGAGAATAAAATTTGCATTACCTTGTCTTATCCAACCGGTTTCATCTTCACCACCGCCGTGTTGCAAATATAAAACAGGGAAGCGCTTTTTAGTTTGCTTTTCATATTGTGGCGGTAAATAAACCATCGCATGGCGCCAGGTGCTCGTCACTTTTGAAAAATACCAAATATCGCGTACTTGCCCAGCGGGAACATCTTTTTTCAAATAGTAATCTGAACCTGGCTCAGGAATTTCAACGGCGCTAACGTAGCGGCTACCGCCAAAAAACGCTTTACTGTTTGGGTCGCTTGCGCCAACACCATCAACCATCAAGGTGTAATAGTGCAATCCAGGTACTTGTGGTGGCGTAGTCACTTCCCACACACCATCGGCATTTTTGGTCATGTCCATCTTCGGGCCGCTCCAAAAATTCACACCGACTTTTACTGCCTCCGGCGCTTTAATTTGCAGCTTTACTCGCCCTTCGCTATTCACTTGTGGATACTTAGCGCCCATCACATTGGTAGTGGCGGGAACAAAATCATTCACCTGCGCCATTGCAGGGAATGCAATGGCGCAGGCCATCAACATCAATGTAATACCTTTAAAAAATGCATTCATCTTACTTTCCTCGTAGATTATTTTAGTAAAAAAGAATTAATCCTTGATTGGCTTTTCCATAATAGAGTTCTTTAACGTGAGCGGGCTTTTATGAAAACCTGTTACTCACGGTTTTGCATACCGCATCCATTCTTGCCTTTTGTGGAATGGAAACCAGCGCACAGGCAAAAGTGATTGAGCATATTGCGCGCCCTCAGCAACTTTGTTTTGTATACTAACCAAATCACACCGATAAATGGTCATCAGATTGTGTAAACAATATTCATGTTTTCAATTCGACGGCCAGGTCTATACAACCAAATTTGTAGAGAATGCCAATGAGTACCGATTACACTGCTGTTAATACCTTCGTGTTTGATATGGATGGAACACTTCTTAACAATCAACACGAACTTTCAACGCAAACACTCGACACACTTAACGCCTTGCGCGGGCGCAACGCACATGTGGTGATTGCAACAGGCAGACATATCAATGACATTCGCTGCTACATAGAACAACTCGGCGGTGGCATAGCCGCAATTACCTGCAACGGTGCCAATATTCACGATGCAAACGGAAACCTAATTGCAAATCAAACATTACCGCTAACGGCCAACCAAGTATTAATTGCGCTGGGCAATCGGTTTGATGTTTATACCAATCTCTACACACACAGCGAATGGTTGGTTAGCAAGCCTTGTGAAGTCATGCTTAAAGCGCACGTGGAGTCTCAATTTTTTTATCGCGAAACCAGCCAACAAGAAATGCTGGAAACGCCCGCGTTAAAAATTATGTTTTA
>CAZZEV010000455.1:0-2237 GCA_964653305.1 uncultured Cellvibrionaceae bacterium
GAGGTTAGTGGCAATGCCAAGTATATCGGCAGTATTGATTGTAAAAAATGAAGCTAAAAAATTGCCTGATTGCTTGAAGTCCTTAACCTGGGCGGATGAAATCGTGGTGCTAGATTCCGGCAGTAGCGATAACACATGTGCGATTGCAGAAGAATTTTCCGCAAAAGTATTTGTAAATACCGATTGGCAAGGTTTTGGTATTCAGCGCGAGCGTGCAGCCCAACTTGCAAGGTGCGATTGGATTTTTATGATTGATGCGGATGAGCGCGTTACGCCAGAATTGCAGGCAAGTATTCTTGCGGCAGCACAGCAAGCACCGGCAATTTGGTTTGTGAATCGTTTGTGCTGGTGTTTTGGCCGCTTTATTAAATACTCAGGTATGCATCCCGATTGGGTGCCACGTTTGTATCCGCGCAATCAAGCACTTTATGATGCCACGAGAGTTCATGAGCGCTTAATTAACACGCAACATTTGCCAGAGCAAAAGTTATCCGGTCATTTATTGCATTACGTGTACGACTCTGTTCGACATCAGCAGCAGAAAGCCGCGCACTATGCAGAAGAATGGGCATTGCAGCGTTTTAATGCTGGAAAGACCGCTTCGCTTATGGGCGCAAGTTTGCACGCAATTGCGTGTTTTGTTCGAATGTATATTTTTAGATTGGGGTTTTTGGATGGCAAGCAGGGCTTTTTGTTGGCGCTGCTCATGTCACAAGCAACGTTTATTAAATATGCTGAGTTGTGGGATCGAACTCGGTAACTACATTTTTATTATCACTTGAGTATCAGCATGTCTGTAAATAAAAAAAGCTTGAGCATGTCGTCAGCACGTATTTATTTGCGTTTGATGACCTATGCCAAGCCTATGGCAGGAATCTTTTTGCTTAGCGTTTTTGGTTTTTCACTGTCAGGATATTACACTTCACAGTTTATCTATCTGTTGGAATCGCTCATAAAAAATGTCACACCTAATGATTCCAATGCTGCTATTGAAATTCCCCTGCTAGTAATTGGTTATACGGTTTTGCGTAGTCTGGGGGCTTTTGTAGGTACTTACTCTCTTGCAAAAGTTTCCTTGGGGATTATTCATCAGTTACGAAAAGATATATTTGGGCATATTACGTCTTTACCACAGCACGTATTTGATTCGCGCAACTCGGGTCAATTAATTTCAGTGATTACTTATAATGTCAACGGTGTTGCAGGCGCAGTAACTGATGCGCTTCGTGTATTATTGCAACAAGGCACTATAGCAATTTTTCTAGCCTATACGCTAATTACCCTGAACTGGAAGCTTACAATGGCTTTTGTTGTGATTGCGCCAGTGATCGGGGGTTTGGTTTCTTTCGTTGCAAAACGCGTTCGCCGCCTTACACACAAAGTACAAGATTCGGTGGGCGATATTACCCAAGTCACTACTGAAATGATTAACGGTGTGAGAGTTATGCGCACGTTTGGCGGTGAGGCGTACGAAAAAGATCGTTTTGATGCTGTCAGCAAAAAAAATTATTTACATAACTTGAAAATCATTATGACCACTGCTGCCAGTACACCAATGATTCAGGTATTGGTTGCGATTGCTATGGCAGGTGTGATTTACGCGGCATTGACTTATGCTGACCTAAAAAATCCTGCTACCTTTGTGGCTTATCTCACAGCAGTAGGTGCTATTTTGAATCCCATTCGTAAGTTGGGCGAGGTGGGACCCTTAATTTTGAAAGGCGTTGCGGCAGCTGAAAGTGTATTTCACTTAATAGATGAGACTAAAGAAGAAGATAAAGGCCAGTTTGAAACTGTACGAGCTAAAGGTGTTGTCGGTTTTGAAAAGGTGAGCTTTGCTTATGCTCACCAAGAAGGGCTTGCTTTAGATCAGCTTGATTTAGTTGTACAACCAAATGAGGTTGTTGCTTTTGTGGGGCGCTCCGGTAGTGGGAAATCCACGCTTGTGAATTTGCTTCCACGGTTTTATGACGTTAAAAGTGGCGTGATTACTATAGATGGCGTCCCTATTACTGATTACAAACTTGCAAATTTGCGTGAGCAAATCGCTTTTGTGAATCAACAAGTCACTTTGTTTGAAGGTACCGTTGCCGACAACATCGCCTATGGTCGCGCACACAAGGTGACAAAAGAAGATATCAAGCGTGCTGCAGACTTGGCTTATGCCACAGAGTTTATTGAACAGTTGCCACAAGGCTTCGATACACAGATTGGTGAGAGTGGTGCGCGTTTATCGG
>CAZZEV010000456.1:0-2237 GCA_964653305.1 uncultured Cellvibrionaceae bacterium
GGCCTTCATCGGCAGAGTCGATGTAGGCGTAATTGCCGTTGCCGATATCCGCCAATTGCTCCATCAAGTATTCATTGTAGTTACCTTGGCCAAAACCGAGGCTGGTCAGCGAAATACCGGTTTTGCGCTCGGCGGCCACCATATCTTTGAGCTGGTTTATATCGCTAAGGCCCACATTAAAGTCGCCGTCTGTCGCCATCAAAATGCGGTTAATGCCGTTGGGAATATAACTGCGGCGCGCCATTTGGTAGGCGAGTTTCATGGCCGATTCGCCAGCCGTTGAGCCGGCTGCTTCTAACTTATCGATAGCGGCGAGGATTTTGTCATGTTCATTACCGGGCGTAGGTTCAAGCTCAACTTGGGTTCTGCCGGCATAAACAACCAGCGAAATACGATCTTGCGCGCGCAGTTTTTTGGTGAGCATTTTGAGAGTGTTTTTTACCAGAGGTAGCTTATCGGGCGAGTTCATGGAGCCGGAAACATCCACCAAAAACACCAAATTTGAAGGCGGCAAAGCAGTAGTTTGGGCGTCCATCGCCTGAATGCGTACACGCAACAATTGGTGCTCTGGGTTCCAAGGTGCGGGTGCTACTTCGGTTTGCACGCCAAAAGGATGCTCGGCTTTTTTAGTGGTGTTGGCATAGGGGAAATAGTTGATTAACTCTTCAATGCGCACGGCATCTTTGGGCGGCAGTTGGCCTTGTTTTAAAAAACGGCGCACGTTGCTGTAAGCGCCCGTGTCTACATCAATACTAAACGTTGAAACCGGCTCTTTAGCGGTAACTTTGATGGGGCTTTCGTCTTTGTGTTGGTAGTTTTCGGTGTTGGGGGGCGGCGGTGCGGGCATTTCTCGCTGTATGGCCGCAATGCTATACATAGGTGCGGCGGCTACCTTGGATTCGCTTTTTCTTTTATCGCTGATGCGGATTTCTTCAACGGCATTAACGGACGGCAATGATACGGATGGTGCTGGTACAGGTTGAGAGGAAATTGGCGCGGGTGCGGTTGTTTTTTTATTATCACTACTGGAGCAGGAGATGACGAGACCGGCACACATAAATGGAATCACTAGCAAAGATAAACGCTGCATTTTCATCGAAGTTTCCCTATTTTTGCTGAATATTAAGAGCAGTTTTATGCGTTATGTGAATGCTCAATCCCCTGCTGCATCGCTATCGCCTAGCCACTCGTTGAATGCTCAAAACCGCGTGAGACATGTGCGCTTAACATAGCCTGCTGAAACTGGCTGGTGGCTGAATAAGTGGACGTTATTTCAACCAAGCCAAGCGCTCATACAAAATTCTCAAACGCTGCTTAGTGGCTTTGGGGAGTTTCTTAACGATGAGATCGTAGGAGTGATCAATCTGCCTATGGATTTCGCTCTTTGGTAAGTCGCCCGTTAAATCCAGCGTATTCCAGTGCTGTTTGTTCATGTGGTAGCCCGGGGTCACCTCGTTGAACACGGCGCGCAGCTCTTGCGCAAGAACGGGGTCGCATTTGAGGTTGATGCTCTCGCGGGTGTCATCTTTGAAGTAAATTGCAAATACCTTACCTTCCACTTTATACACATGAATATCTGCCCCGAAGGGGTAATCTAATACCGCTTCGGGCAGGCTCATCAAGAAGTCGTGCAAGGTGTCCTTCATAGGCGCTAGTTAAAATATGATTGATATTCGGCCGGAATCCCCGTAATGGGTTTGATCTTCACGCCTTTAAAGAAGGCTTCGCCCGCTTCACTTTGCAGCAGAATTTTACCCTTGGTGAGCGGGATCACTTGGCCGTCTTTGGTGTAGCGTGAGTTGCTGAGCGCCATTACGACTTCACCATTAACGATATGCAAACTCTTGTCGCCATAGGTGATGAGGTCAAGCGTGTTCCACTCGCCATTAGGTTTTTCAACATCTTTACCGCGCAAGCACGTAATACCTGCACCGCCGGGGCCGTAGCTGATTAAAGGTGCTTTAGGGTCATACATGGGCACAGTTGCGCCTTCGGCTTTTGCGCAGCGGATATCAATTTGTGAACCGGCAATTTGCCACCAGTCACCCACGCTGTGTTCCATGATTTGGAACTCTTGCGAGAGCGCCCACGCCTTCCAGTAGTCCACGCCGTGGTCGCCGATTACATGGTAGAGAATGCCGGTGTCCAAGGGTTCAGTTAGGCGCGGCTCCCATTTTTTGATGCCCCATTTGAACTGCACGACCAAGTGATAATTTTCAAACTCCTGTTTGGTGTGC
>CAZZEV010000457.1:0-2216 GCA_964653305.1 uncultured Cellvibrionaceae bacterium
TCAGTGATGTGGTGAGTTTGAATAAAGATGACCTGCGACCACCACCAGATTTTGGTGTGGCATTCGATAGCCGCTATTTGTTGGGACTTGCAACCATTAATGAGCAGATGATTATTTTGGTGGATATCAACGAATTGATTTCCAGTGACGAAATGGGCTTGTTTGATAAAAATCTTGAAACCGCGAAGAAGGATTAAGGCAATGAATATTAATTTAAAAACCAAATTAAATATTATGGCTGGCACCGCCATTGCTGCGGTACTGATGCTCACGCTTATGGGCTATTTGTTGGGTAAAAACGCAGCGATTGGCAGTGCGAGTTTTAATGCCATTCAAGATTCCAATAACTTTGCCGCCGACATTGCGCCGCCCGCACTATTTATGGTGGAGGCTGCAAATCAGGCTGAGCAGTTGTATTCGCTCGATAAAAGCCTAAGAGCGCAATCGGTAAAGGACATCAAGGGGCACCTTAAAGCGTTTGATGATACTCTCGAAAAATATGTGAACAATAAAAATATACCCGCAGATATAGTTGCCGACATTAATAAAAAATTAAAACCACAAGCTAAAGAATTTCAAGACTCGCTTATTAAAAACGTATTAGAGCCTGCATTAAGTGGCGATGATAAAGCGTTATTAGATGGTTATGGCCCAGTTGAGAAACTCTTCTTTGATCATGAAGCCATTGTGTATGACTTGGTTGCACGGGCTGTAAAGTTGAATGAAAAATCTCAGGCCGATGGCGCTGCTGTAGTAAGCACCTACACAACCCTATTGATTATTGTGGCATTGATCTCTGCTGCTGCTGTTGTATTCTTCTCTATGTATTTCAGCAAGACTATTTTAAAAGATTTAGGTGCAGACCCAGAAGATCTCAAATCAGTTACTGCCGCTGTAGCGCGCGGTAATTTAGATGTTCGCGTGACTGCAACAAAAGGTGATGGCAGTGTGATGAGTGCCGTGGCCGATATGATCGAAGCTTTACGAGCGGGGGTTGATGCAGCCAATGAGAATCAACGTATTAAGCGCGCATTAGATAACAGCTCCACTGCATTTTTAATGTGCGATTTACAAGGCAATATCAATTATGCGAATGATTCCTCAATGAAGTTATTGCGGAACAATGAATCAGAAATAAGAAAAGAATTTCCCAATTTCTCAGCGGATAAAATGATGGGAGCTAATATTGATTTCTTCCATAAAAATCCTGCGCATCAAAAAAATATATTAAATAGCATCACAGGTACGCATGTTGCTGAAATTAAGATTGCTTCGCGTATTTTCAAATTAATGATGACCCCCTTTATTGATGCATCTGGCGTGCGGATGGGTACCGTTGTTGAATGGTTTGATATGACAGAGGTCATTCTTGCTGACCAACAAAAAACCCGTATTTTGGAATCGCTCGATACAACCTCAACTAATTTGATGATTGCTAATGCTGAGCGTGAAATCATCTATATGAATAAATCGGTTAAAGCCATGTTGCAAGATGCAGAGCATGATTTACGTCAAGCGCTGCCAAACTTTAATGTGAGCAAAGTGCTTGGCAGTAATATGGATATTTTCCACAAAAATCCAGCACACCAAAGTCGGTTACTAGATACATTAACCTCTGCCTATACATCAAATATTGTTGTGGGCAAACGCAGTTTCCGCTTAATTGCCAGCCCAATCTTTGATGAAAAAGGAGGACGCTTGGGTACTGTTGTTGAGTGGTTAGACCGCACATCAGAAGTAGCCGCAGAAAAAGAAGTCAATGAATTGGTTCAGAAAGCTGTTGAAGGTAATTTTAAAGCGCGTATTGCAACTGAAGGAAAATCAGGATTCTTCTTAAATGTTACGGAAGGTCTAAATGCGTTGATGCAAACGGCTGATGTAGGGCTTGGTGAAGTAAGCCGTGTACTGGGTGCCATTGCCAAAGGAGATCTTACCGAAAAAATTACAGCAGACTACTCAGGTACCTTTGGTGAGTTAAAAGACTATTGCAATAGCACTACAGAAAGTTTGGGTGAAATTATTGGTGAAATTCGAACTGCAGCGGAAACTATTTTCACTGCGTCTAGTGAAATTGCATCGGGTAATGCGGATTTATCAAGCCGTACCGAACAGCAGGCCGCCAACTTAGAAGAAACAGCATCCAGCATGGAAGAATTAACCTCTACCGTTAAATTAAATGCTGATAATGCTAAGCAAGCAAATGTCTTGGCAACCCA
>CAZZEV010000458.1:0-2211 GCA_964653305.1 uncultured Cellvibrionaceae bacterium
TATCGTATTATTTATCAATGCCTTTGTGGATTTGGGGCACAAGATTGTTATTCAAAATACCATCTTCAAAACCTACGATGGCCAAGAGCAAGTGGTGTGGACTGCAATTGTTAACGCGCTTATCTTAATTCCGTTTATTTTACTTTTCTCTCCCTCTGGCTTTTTGGCCGACAAATATCCCAAACATAAAGTCATGCGCTACAGCGCTTGGTTCGCGTTACTTGCCGTACTGTTAATTACCTTCGCCTACTATCAAGGCTGGTTTTGGTTCGCGTTTGCGATGACCTTAATTCTAGGTATTCAAGCAGCGATTTATTCGCCGGCAAAGTATGGCTACATTCGTGAATTAGTCGGTGATCAATCGCTGGCGAGTGCAAACGGTATTGTGCAAGCAATCACAATCGTTGCGATTCTTGGCGGTACATTTGTGTTCTCTGCGTTATTTGAAAAATTGCTTGCACACACTGTAATAACGGACACCACAAGCTTAATCAGTCACATTGCCCCTTTGGGTTGGATTTTGGTGGCACTCACGGTTTTTGAATTGTGGATGGCTTATCAATTGCCTGCGAAGCGCGAGCGCGATGACAGTAAAGTATTTTCCTCTGGCCAATTTTTTAGCGGCGGCTATTTAAAGAAAAATTTAACGACCATTTTTAATAAGCGCGCTATTTGGTTATCCATAATCGGCTTGTCTATGTTTTGGGCAATTGCGCAAGTCGTGTTTGCTTCCTTTCCAGCGTTCGCGAAAGAGGTATTGCACGAAAACGATACCTTGGTGATTCAAGGCATTATTGCTTGTACCGGTATTGGCATTATTTTAGGTTCATTGTTCGCCGGGAAAATTTCTAGAAATTATATTGAGTTGGGCTTAATTCCGGTGGGTGCATTAGGGTTTGCATTCTTGTTAGGCGTAATGCCGGCGTTGGATTCGCGTGTCACCATGGCGCTGACCTTTACAGTGCTCGGTTTCTTGGGCGGCCTGTTTATAATTCCCTTAAATGCGTTAATTCAGTATCACGCAAAAGCAGATGAGTTGGGCACCGTTTTGGCGGGCAACAACTGGATTCAAAATATCGCAATGTTGAGTTTTTTGGGCGTAACCATCGTTTTAGCTTCAATCGGTGTGACCAGCGCGCAATTATTTTTCCTGTTGATGTTAGTGGCTTTAGCGGGTGCGATTTATACCGTATATGAATTACCCCATTCATTGACACGTATTGTGGCGGGATTTTTAATTTCCGGTAAATACAAAGTCGATATTGTCGGTTTTGACAACCTTCCCAAAACCGGTGGCGTTTTATTGCTGGGCAATCACATCAGCTGGATTGACTGGGCCATGATTCAAATTGCCAGCCCGCGCCCTGTACGCTTTGTCATGCTGCGCAGTATTTATGAGCAATGGTATTTAAAGCCCATTTTTCAATTCTTTGGTGTAATCCCTATTAGCAGCGGCCAAAGCAAGGAATCGCTTCTTAAAATTAATGAATTGTTAAAAGCAGGTGAGGTGGTTTGTTTATTTCCAGAAGGCGCTATTAGCCGCACAGGTTCACTGGGCTTATTTCATGCAGGTTTTGAGCGAGTGGTAGAAGGTGTTGATGGCACAATTATTCCATTTTATTTGCACGGTTTGTGGGGCAGCCGTTTGTCGCGCGCGGGCAGCGAGAAATTGCGTAAAAATACGTCGCGCGGTTTGCGTAGAGAGGTGATTGTCACCTTTGGCAAAGCCCTGCCTATGGATACCAAAGCCGAAGAACTAAAACAGAAAATATTTGAGCTTTCGTTTGATGCATGGGAACACCAATCGCAAAAATTCGAACCGCTACCCTTGGCGTGGATGCGATCAGCCAAAGAACAATTGGGTGCACCTTGTGCAATAGATACCAATGGGGTTGAACTAAGTCATGGTAAGATGATGGCGGCCGTCGCCAGCTTTGCTCACAAAATGCGCTCAATAGATTCAGAAAAAAATGTAGCGATTCTCTTGCCGGCAAGTAGTGCAGCAATCATTACTAATATGGCAGTGTTACTGAATGGCCAAACCGCAGTAAATATAAATTTCACCACCAGCACCGCGGCGATTCAATCGGGTGTGAAAAACGCAGCAATCAAAACCGTGTACACCTCCGAAAAATTTATCGAAAAAATGCAATCGCGTGGTTTAGATGTAGAGGCCATGCTGCATGGTTTAAATATCATTTATCTAGAGGA
>CAZZEV010000459.1:0-2209 GCA_964653305.1 uncultured Cellvibrionaceae bacterium
AAATTCTCCAATAAAAACTACCAATTCTCAGGCGGTTTGCACGGCGTTGGTGTGTCGGTCGTGAATGCACTTTCCGACAAGTTGGAAGTCACCGTTAAGCGCGATGGCAATGTGTATCGCATGGGTTTTGCAAACGGTGATAAAGCGACTGACTTAGAAATTATCGATACCTGCCCAAAACGCCAAACGGGAACAAGCGTAAAGTTTTTACCCAACCCAATCTATTTCGATTCGCCCAAATTTTCGGTCACGCGTTTGCGTCATGTCTTACGCGCTAAAGCGGTTTTGTGCCCGGGTTTAACGGTGACATTTTTAGATGAACAAACGGGCGAAAAAGATGTTTGGTATTACGAAGATGGTTTGAAAGATTATTTGGCCGGTGCAACGCAAGGTTGGGAAACTTTGCCTGCAACGCCATTCGTTGGCGATTTTAGTGCAACGACTGATGCAGTAAGTTGGGCCGTACAATGGCTGCCAGAAGGCGGCGAAGTTATTCAAGAAAGTTATGTGAACTTAATTCCTACCGCGCAAGGTGGTACGCACACGAATGGTTTGCGTACTGGTTTGTTAGATGCCATTCGCGACTACTGCGAATTCCGTAATTTAATTCCGCGTGGTATTAAGCTCGCACCAGAGGATATTTGGGCGAATTGCTGTTTTGTGTTGAGTTATAAAAACCAAGACCCCCAGTTTTCTGGTCAAACCAAAGAGCGTTTAACATCGCGCGAAGCGGCAGCCTTTGTTTCTGGTATTGCAAAAGATGCCTTTGCGCTTTGGTTGAATCAACACACCGAAGAGGGCGATAAGCTCGCCGACTTCTGCATTAATAACGCACAGAAGCGCGTTAAATCCAGCAAAAAAGTAGCGCGTAAAAAAATCACCCAAGGCCCCGCATTGCCCGGTAAATTGGCAGATTGCTCAAGTGGCGAGCCAGCCCTCAGTGAATTATTTTTAGTAGAGGGTGATTCGGCAGGCGGCTCCGCGAAGCAAGCGCGCGATCGTGAATATCAAGCCATCATGCCGCTGCGCGGGAAAATTCTAAATACGTGGGAAGTCGACTCCTCTGAAATTTTGGCGAGCCAAGAAGTTCACGATATTTCCGTTGCGATAGGAATGGACCCCGGTAGTGAAGATCTCAGTGAATTGCGCTACCACAAAATTTGTATTCTCGCAGATGCGGATTCGGATGGTTTACACATAGCAACCTTGTTGTGTGCTTTATTTGTAAGACACTTCCCCGTATTAGTGCGCAACGGTTATGTGTATGTTGCCATGCCGCCTTTGTACCGAATTGATTTGGGCAAAGAAGTTTATTACGCGCTGGATGAAAGTGAAAAGAACGGTATTCTCAATCGACTCACTGCCGAAAATAAAAAAGGCAAACCCAACGTACAACGCTTTAAAGGCTTGGGTGAAATGAACCCGCTACAATTGCGCGAAACCACCATGGCACGCGACACGCGCCGTTTAGTGCAACTCACTATTGGCGACGATGATGGTACTCATCAAGTCATGGATATGATGCTTGCGAAAAAACGCGCGGGCGATCGTAAAACGTGGTTAGAAGAAAAAGGTAACTTAGCTGAGATAGTGTTGTAATTTTTATTTCACTATCGAATAAATTTTGCTGACAAGGTTTGGCGCATGCATATCTCAAAGTCCACTGTTCTTGTCATCGAGGACAATCGCGAAATCCGTTTGTCAGCACGTTTTGTGTTGGAGGATTTTGGGTTTGCGATAGCCGAAGCAGAATCTCCCGCGCAGGCCAAAGACTGGCTGGCGCGGCAAAAAGCAGACCTGATTTTGTTGGATATGAATTTCGGGTTGGATACTACTTCTGGCGAAGAAGGCCTGAGTTTTTTAGCGTGGTTGCAGCAGCAAGCGTGGGATATTCCCGTGGTCGCCATGACCGCTTGGTCTAATACTGAGCTAGTGGTTAAAGCCATGCAGTTGGGTGCGGGCGATTTTATTGAGAAGCCTTGGAATAACCAGCGCTTGCATCAAGTACTGCAACAGCAATTACACTTGCAGGCGCTCAATCGCAAAAACCGCGCGCTTAGCCAGCGCTTGGAAGACCCAAAGCCTGAGTTGGTGTGGCAGAGCGATGTCATGAATCAACTTATGCAACAACTCGCAGCCGTCGCCACTACTGACGCAAATATTTTACTGACCGGTGAAAACGGTACCGGCAAAAGTCAGTTAGCACATT
>CAZZEV010000460.1:0-2207 GCA_964653305.1 uncultured Cellvibrionaceae bacterium
TTCCATAGAGCACCAGATAAGAGGGAGTGGATTGTGAAAGAGCGTGGCCGCAGGCCGCCGTAGAGGCGCCTCTCGCCGAGGGCGCGGAGTATAACAGCCTTAGCTGCTTTGCTCTAGCTTTACATATATCCAGTAACGTAAGGAGATATCAAACCGAGCGCAAACCAACTCGCGATGCATTTTTAATATGCCGCTACCAGCGGAGAATCTCGGTATTTATCAGACCTAAGCCAAATGGGCTTGTCTAGATCCAAGACTACCAGCTACCATGGTAGCGCAATCATATTAAAATACGCTCATTGCAGCCAATCAACCCTCCGGAATTATTATGAAATATAGAT
Source organism: uncultured Cellvibrionaceae bacterium (assembly GCA_964653305.1). Classification (GTDB taxonomy): domain Bacteria; phylum Pseudomonadota; class Gammaproteobacteria; order Pseudomonadales; family Cellvibrionaceae; genus Cellvibrio. The sequence continues at coordinate 342 of CAZZEV010000460.1, forward strand.
ATTTTTACCGATTTGCCATTGTCTTGTGCTTTTCTCTGTCCCTTGGCTCTGCATTCGCGGCAGACAAAGATAGCTTAAAACAGGTCTATCGCGATTCCTTTAAAGTCGGCGTTGCCATAAACCAAGAAATCTCTTCCGGCCAAGATACCCGTTGGCAGCCGCTACTCACTAAACACTTCAATACCATCACCCCCGAAAACGTGATGAAAGCTGAGCGTATTAACCCAGAACCTGGGGTTTACAATTTCAAGCCAGCCGATGATTTTGTCGCCCTTGGCAAAAAAAATAGAATGTTCATCGTTGGTCACACGCTGGTTTGGCATAACCAGACACCAGACTGGTTTTTTAAAAATGCAGAGGGGAAAAACCACTCGCCAGAACAAACCGTTGAAAACATGCGTAGGTTCATCGAGGTAGTTGCTGGCCGCTACAAAGGCAAACTACACGCTTGGGACGTTGTGAATGAGGTTATGGGCGAGGATGGAAACTATCGCCCAACAGTTTGGGTAAAAGGTGTAGGCGATGGCGATAAACTGGTTAGAGAAGCCTTCAAGTTTGCCCAACAATACGCCCCTGATGCTGAGCTCTATTACAACGATTTCAATGCTTGGCGCCCCGCCAAACGCGACGGCATTGTGCGTATGGTAAAAATGTTACAAGCTGCGGGCATTCGTATCGATGGTATTGGTATGCAGGGTCATTGGGGGTTGAATTATCCGAAAAAAGAACATCTTGAAGCAGCAATTGATGCATACGCAGCACTCGGCGTGAAAGTTATGATTACCGAGTTGGATATTGATGTACTGCCACTAACACGTGAAGGTCAAATCATAGGTACTGGAATGAGCCACCCGCAATTCCAAGAAGAAGAATTCAAAGAATACCTAGATCCTTACCGCAATGGATTACCCACTGAAGTGCAAACAGCTCTCACTAAACGCTATCAAGAAATTTTTGAAATACTGCATCGCAAGCGCGACAAAATTGATCGCGTTACCTTCTGGGGAATTCACGATGGCATGAACTGGAAGAATGACTACCCCATTCCTAACAGAATCAACTATCCGCTACTGTGGAATCGTGATGCAAGTGCTAAACCTGCGCTAGACGCAATTTTAGGTCTTCCTGCTATGGTAAAAAGCACCAACAAGTAAAAGCCTCTCACTAACAAATAAGTGCGCGGAAACGCGCACTTATCCCCCCAAATGCCACAACTATCAAAATGCGCCGAGCTTTACTTCTATCCATCCCCCGTCTAAAGCGCTCTCAAAAGGGTCATGGCGAAACCAACGCATAAATCAGCAAGAAGAACGCCGTCAGTTGCGTTAGAATAGCCCCAACTATCATTGACGATATCGCCCCGTGAGGGTTACCTCCTCAACATTCTCATATCAGGGCGAACAGCTTGAGTCACGTTATGCAATCTATCAGCATTCAAATCCAGCCAGAATTTTTAGCCAGTTTTGATCGCGCTGCGTTTTTAGCGCAAGTGCGAGCGGTTGGCCGCGCACCGGAAATTGATGAGTTTACAGAGAAAGGTAAAACCTATCTCAACTACACATTTTTTACCGAGTTCCCAAAAGCACTCTGGCAAGATTTGCAGCAAGCACTGTATCAACACGCAGAATATTCTGCGGTGATTGCGCCGATTTCAATTGCTGCTTGTGAAGATGAATCGCACCCACAAGGCTATTTAATTTTGCATCATTTCGACTCAACGGAAAAAGTTGATAGTCTTTAGTTTTATTAATACATGCCCCCAGCCTCTAAGGTAATTATTGCGAGACACGCCGCAAGTACATCCATGTAGGCTCGACGTCGGCATCCATGCCGCCGACGGTCTCGCAACAATCACCTTAGACGCTT
>CAZZEV010000461.1:0-1856 GCA_964653305.1 uncultured Cellvibrionaceae bacterium
GAATATATTTGGGGCAGGAATAGCACCAGACCACATTGCGGCGGCGAACGAATACATCCAAGAACGTTTAGGAAAGATCAAGGAAGGATTCGATATACCGAATCATTGCCTATATAATGGCGATGGCCCCAGTTTTAACTTTGCCGGGATAAGAAGGAAGGGCGGTTATAACCTTGCCCTGCTACATGATGAAAAAAACAATTTCATCAACGTATTGCCGATAGAAGAAAAGACAGCTGCGAAACTTTCAAGGTTGAAGCTGGGCACCCAAATCTTAGTTACAGAACGAGGCGGTATTAAAACAACAAAATCTAGGAGCTTATAAATAATGAAAGACGTTTTTAACAATTCAATCGGGCCACAATTGCGGACAACGCAACGGAAAGTAAAACCCTTAATACCTGCGATAGCAGCGGCATCGATTTTTGCTGGGCTTCAGTCAGCAACGCAGTTTTTTGCTTATGAATTCAACTATCAAGCTGGTTTAGGTTTTAACGTAAACCACATTTACCCATTTTGGAAAATCATTCCTTGGTCAATTGAATACAACAAAATTTATTTACTTGAAGTTCAGAAAGCAATGTCAATCGGTACTATTGTCGGAAGTGGAGGTTTAATGGCGGCGGCTATTGCAAGGATGATTGAAGCACACAGTTCCAAAGCTAATGCCTATCTGCACGGTTCGGCTCGATGGGCAAACATACAAGATATACGCGAAGCTGGACTATTACCCCACCCGCTCTCGTTCTGGGAGCGAATAACGGGTAAAGAAGAAAGGCCGAGCGAGGGTGTATACGTTGGGGCGTTCGTTGATGAAAAAAAGAAAATACATTACTTGCGACACAATGGCCCTGAGCACGTTCTAACTTATGCGCCCACAAGATCGGGCAAAGGGGTTGGGTTGGTTGTTCCAACGTTATTGTCATGGCCACATTCAACCGTGGTAACTGACTTAAAGGGAGAGTTGTGGGCAATGACCGCTGGCTGGCGACAAAAATACGCCAAAAATAAGGTTTTACGATTTGAGCCTGCAGCGTTAAATGGCGGAGTAAAGTGGAATCCGTTAGATGAGATAAGGCTGGGCACGGATGCAGAAGTGGGGGATGTTCAGAATATTGCAACATTGATAGTAGACCCGGACGGCAAAGGATTGGATAGCCATTGGCAAAAAACGTCTCAGGCGTTATTAGTAGGAGTAATTCTTCATGCGTTGTATAAAGCGAAAAATGGGGACGCAGAGCCTGCTTCGCTGCCGCTGGTAGATAGCTTATTAGCAGACCCAAACAGGGATGTATCAGAGCTTTGGATGGAAATGCTCACTTATCATCACGTCAATGAGCAACCGCATCCGGCAGTAGCATCAGCTGCCCGCGATATGTTAGATCGTCCGGAGGAGGAGGGTGGATCGGTACTTTCAACTGCAAAATCATATTTAGCTTTATATCGTGATCCGGTTGTTGCACAAAATGTTGCCGGTTCAGAATTTAAAATTAAAGATTTAATGTGTAACGATTACCCGGTAAGTCTATATATAGTTACTCAACCCAACGATAAAGCACGGTTGAGACCGTTAGTGCGCATTTTGATGAACATGATAGTGCGCCTTCTTGCAGATAAGATGGAATTTGAAAGGGCAACCGCAGAGCTTCCTTCCTGGCAAAAGTTATTAAATAAAATTGGATTTAACTACACCGCGCACTCTTACATTAGAGCAAAAAAAGGCTATAAGCACCGTTTATTAGGAATGATTGACGAATTTCCAAGCCTTGGAAAACTAGAGATATTACAAGAATCGCTGGCTTTCGTAGCCGGATACGGGATCAAGTTTTATCTAATCGCGCAAGACCTAAATCAGC
>CAZZEV010000461.1:1917-2190 GCA_964653305.1 uncultured Cellvibrionaceae bacterium
GGCCCTGATGAAACCATCACATCAAATTGCCATGTTCAAAATGCATATCCCCCTAACAGAGTAGAAACTGCCGAGCATTTATCAAAGCTAACCGGGTTGACGACAATATTGAAGGAGAACATCACTACGAGCGGGAAACGCACCAGTGCAATGTTATCTGGGGTATCAAGAACCACAACAGAAGTCCAGCGCCCACTGTTGACGGTGGATGAAGTACAACGGATGCAAGGGCCTATAAAAGACGCGGGAGGGCAAATTAAGAAGGCTGGGGAT
>CAZZEV010000462.1:0-2187 GCA_964653305.1 uncultured Cellvibrionaceae bacterium
GCGAAGAAAAGAGTATTTTGCTGCAAGAACCTTTGCTGACAAGTAATAGCAAACCCACTATTGAGCAAACCAGCGCCGACTTCCGCTTCGCCGCTAGCGTTGCCGGTTTTGGCTTGAGCTTGCGCGACAGCAAATACTTGGGCGATTACAATATGGATAAACTCATCGGCCTCGCAAAATCTGGCTTGGGCGAGGATGAAGGCGGCTACCGCGCCGAGTTTGTGCGCTTAATGAAAACTGCGCAGGAATTATCGCTGCAAAAACCCGCCGCTAAAGCGGAATAACTGATTAACCATTAAGGATATTTATGAGCTTGTTGATTCGCTTTTTTCTGGGAACAATCTGTTTCTGCGTTGCATTACAAACCTCAGCGCGCGAAATCGCGCTGACCTTTGATGACGCACCTCTAGCAGATACAGCGCTTATGACCGGCGCCGAGCGAACCGACAAGCTGATTAAAGTTTTAAAAGATGCCAAGGTTCCAGATGCACTTTTCTTTGTGACCACCAGCAATATCACTGAGCAAAACCGCGCTCGTTTAACGCAATACACCCAAGCCGGTTTTCATCTTGCCAATCATAGCCACAGCCATTCGTCAGCCGCAAAATTGGGCGTGAATGAATATTTGAGCGATGCCTACAAAGCGCATTTGATACTTAAGGATTTCGACAACCGCCTACCTTATCACCGCTTTCCCTACTTAAATTACGGCGCTGATGCTGGCGCGGGTGAAAAATTACAGGCCGGTTTAGGCGAGCTAGGTTACAAAGATGGCTATGTGACCGTGGATAATTTCGATTGGGCGATCAACGGCATTTTGGTCAAAGCCGCTGAAGAAAAGAAAACCATCGACTACGCCAAAGCCAGTGCGCTCTATGTGGATACCTTGGAGCAAACCATAGAGTTTTATGATGCCATCGCTCAAAAAACCTTAAAGCGCTCACCCAAACATGTGCTTTTGCTGCACGAGAACGATGCCGCCGCACTCTTCTTGCCCGATTTAATCGCCCGTTTGCGCAGCAAAGGCTGGAACATTATTTCACCGCAAGACGCTTACAAAGATGCTATCGCCAAACAAAACGTATTTCATAAGCAGGGTAGGGTTGCCGCGATTGCAGCGAACAAAGGCGTACCCGAAGCTGACTTGCGTCATGCATCTGAAAATATGGAGCATTTGGACGCTTTGTTTAAAGAGCGGAAGGTGTTTGAGTAATTTGCTACTTTGCTCTAACTCCGCAACTTAAATGGGAATTTCCGCCACAAACCCAGAAAAATCCGCTAGCCTGTCACTAATGTGTAACAAACTCCTTATTTAATAGACTTGCAACAATAGCTTCACATTTGAACTCACAGGCAACTCTATGACCGGTCGTAAAATTTTAATCGTTGATGATGAATCCGCTATTCGCGACATGTTGCGTGTAGCTCTGGAAATGGCCGAATACGATTGTATTGAGGCTAGTAATGCGCAGGACGCCCACGCGCTTATAGTGGACGAAAAACCCGATTTAATTTTGCTCGACTGGATGATGCCTGGCACTAGCGGAATTGAACTTGCGCGCCGTTTAAAGCGCGATGAAGTGACTGCAGACATCCCCATTATTATGCTCACCGCCAAGGGTGAAGAAGACAACAAAATTCAAGGCTTAGAAGTCGGCGCGGATGATTACATCACCAAACCTTTTTCGCCTCGTGAACTGGTTGCACGTTTAAAAGCCGTATTGCGCCGCGCCGATCCGAAAATCGGCGGCCAACCCATCACGGTGAATGGATTATGTTTAGATCCCTCCAGCCATCGCGTGACTATTCACGATCAATCGCTGGAGATGGGGCCAACTGAATATCGCCTGCTGGAGTTTTTCCTCACTCACCAAGAGCGTGCCTATACCCGTGGTCAATTGTTGGATCACGTGTGGGGCGGCAATGTTTATGTGGAAGAGCGCACGGTGGATGTTCACATTCGCCGCCTGCGCAAAGCACTCAGTGTGGATGGCCATGAAGATTTAGTGCAAACCGTGCGCGGCACAGGCTATAGATTCTCGACTAAAATAGAGGCTTAATAAGCGACTATTTCTAACCCCCCAAAATTTGAAAAAAAGGGGTTGGGGGAATTTCATTCTGCGAGGCCACTCTATTGTTTTTGCATGGTTTTAAAGTTGAGCTGCGCCGCCTGCTCATTATTTTTGT
>CAZZEV010000463.1:0-2186 GCA_964653305.1 uncultured Cellvibrionaceae bacterium
GATCAGTTTTCTATCGCGCCTAATACCAAGAAGGGGGCGCACTAATGGAACATTATTTAAGCTTGTTTATCCGCGCCATGTTTATTGAAAATATGGCGCTCGCTTTCTTTTTAGGTATGTGCTCGTTTTTGGCAATCTCTAAAAAAATTAACGCTGCTTTAGGTTTAGGTATTGCTGTTATCGTGGTGCAAACCATTATTGTTCCGCTCAACAATCTTATTTACACCAACGTATTAAAAAGCGGTGCTTTAGCCTGGGCTGGTTATCCGGAGGCGGATTTAAGCTTTTTGGGCTTAGTGGTTTACATCGGCGTAATCGCAGCAGTCGTGCAAATTTTAGAAATGGTGTTGGATAAATTTTTCCCCGCACTCTACGGGGCGCTCGGTGTTTTTTTGCCGCTGATCACGGTGAATTGCGTCATCATGGCGGGCGCACTCTTTATGGTGGAGCGCGAATACAATTTTAGCGAAAGTATTGTGTACGGTTTGGGTTCTGGAGCGGGTTGGGCCTTGGCGATTACGGCCTTGGCTGGTATTCGCGAAAAACTAAAATATAGCGACGTTCCACATGGTCTCCGTGGGTTGGGCATTACCTTCATCACGGTGGGTTTAATGTCTTTGGGTTTTATGTCCTTTGGCGGCATCAATCTTTAACCGCGAGCAACAGAGGCTCTTTAGAACGACATTATGATGAATCTAGAAATTATCCTTGGTATTTCGCTGTTTACCTTAATTGTGTTGGCTTTGGTCGTTGTTATTTTGTTTGCGCGCGCAAAACTAGTGAGCAGTCAAGATGTGACAATCACCATTAATGGTGAAAAAGATATTACGGTGCCTGCAGGCGGCAAACTCTTACAAACGCTTTCTGCTGCGGGTTTGTTTTTGCCCTCGGCCTGTGGTGGCGGTGGGAGTTGTGCGCAATGTAAATGCATTGTAACAAGTGGCGGCGGTTCTATGACGCCAGCGGAGGAGGGCAACTTCACCAAGCGCGATGCTAAAGAAGGTTGGCGTTTATCCTGCCAAACTCCCGTTAAACAAAATATGCAGATTCATGTTCCCGAAGAAGTTTTCGGTGTAAAGCAATGGGAGTGCACGGTTGAGTCTAACCTTAATGTGGCGACTTTTATTAAAGAGTTGACGCTGCGTTTACCCGAGGGCGAAAGTGTTGATTTTCGCGCGGGTGGCTATGTGCAATTGGAGTGTCCACCGCATCATGTTAAATATTCTGATTTTGATATTGCGCCGGAATATCGCTGCGACTGGGACCATTTCGGCTTCTTCAAATTGGAGTCTTCAGTAGAAGAACCCGTTGTGCGCGCTTATTCGATGGCCAACTATCCCGATGAAAAAGGTGTGGTGAAATTTAACATTCGTATTGCCACTCCACCGCCTAGAACTCAAGGTTTGCCGTGCGGGAAAATGTCGTCTTATGTCTTTAATTTGAAGCCAGGCGATAAAGTAAAAGTTTACGGTCCCTTTGGTGAGTTCTTCGCTAAAGACACCGATGCAGAAATGATTTTTATTGGCGGTGGTGCAGGTATGGCGCCAATGCGTTCCCATATTTTTGATCAATTGCGTCGTTTAAAAACAAAACGCAAAATTTCATTTTGGTACGGTGCGCGTTCGCTACGCGAACTTTTCTACAAAGAAGATTACGATCAACTGCAAGCAGAAAATGAAAACTTCAAATGGCACATTGCACTGTCAGACCCCCAGCCAGAAGATAACTGGGAAGGCATGACCGGCTTTATCCATAACGTACTTTTAGAAAATTATTTAAAAAATCACCCCGCACCAGAAGACTGTGAGTTCTACATGTGCGGCCCACCGATGATGAATGCCGCCGTCATTAAAATGCTCAAGAGCTTAGGTGTGGAAGATGAAAATATCATGCTGGATGATTTCGGCGGTTAATTGAGGTAGTCATGGCGCTATTCATTGTTTCATTCTTGGTTTTACTTAGCATGGTCAGCCTCATGGCAATCGGCGTGATGTTTGGCCGCAAGCCCATCGCGGGCTCTTGCGGCGGAGTAGGTGCTGCGCTAGGCGAGAAAGATTACGTGTGCGAACTCTGCGGTGGCGATGAGGCAAAATGCGAAGACATTAAACTTGGCATATCGTCATCCTCAACTCCATTTGTCAATGCGTCCCCCCGCTCATCACAATCTGATCTATCCAGTAAATAAG
>CAZZEV010000464.1:0-2184 GCA_964653305.1 uncultured Cellvibrionaceae bacterium
TAGCAAAAAATGAATTTTGGCGGCGAGACCAACTGCGGCTATGGCTTGCTCGCCCAAGGGCGCAACCATCATGACATCAGCCATACCCAAAAATGATTGCAACAGCATTTGCCCTGCAACAGGCAATGCCAGCATGAGCAGGGTGATTAAAAAGGGTTTTGAGTTAACAGCGGGAATTTCAGTTACAACACGCGACACAAGTGACTCCAGCGCAGGCGAAAAATCGCATTATAGAGCGAGTGGCTCTAAAATAGCCTTTGAATACCTATGTCACCCTCAAATTAACAATTCTTAAAGGGGTACATAGAATAAATTTGCGCACGATTTAGCTCCACCTTGCGCAGACTATAAAAATAACGCCTGGCATCCATAAGTTATATAGGTATACATCACTCACAACACCTTAATTAACCCGAAGAAGACATTATGAATACAGCCACCCCGCTTCAACATCCCGATAAACCACAACGCGTTCTCTTAGTCGATGCCCTGCGCGGCTTTGCGCTTATGGGTTTATTTCTGGTTCACTCGATTGAATTGTTTGAGCTCTACTGGCAAAACCCCGTAGATAGCAAAGTTCACGATGTGATTTTCTTTTTGTTCGCTGGCAAAGCCTATGCGATATTTGCCATGCTATTCGGCGTGAGCTTTTTTATCATTATGGATAGGCAAGCCCAAAAAGGCATGGATTTTCGTTTGCGCTTTGCATGGCGGCTGATAATTTTATTTGCCATAGGCACGCTGAATAGCATGGTTTACTCCGGCGAAGTTTTACAAGTCCTAGCCGGCTTCGGCTTATGCTTGATATTCGCTTATCGCATTCCCAGCAAGTGGCTAATTGTGCTCGCCATTGCCTTTTTGTTAACACCCCATTTGATTTATCACTATTGGGCCGCCATGCAAAATTTGCCTGGCGCGAACGATAAACCCTACAGTTGGATTCTCTACGAGCAAACTGCACCTGTGTGGATCAATGGTACGCTACCAGAAGTACTTGCATTCAACCTAACGACCGGCTCACTATCAAAATGGTTTTTCTTTTTGGATGGTAGCCGCGGCTTTCAACTCTTTGGCTTGTTTTTGATGGGGCTCGTGATTGGCCGCGCAGGCTTTCTAGTCAAACCCGTTGCGTTTACTCGCCTACGCAAACAATTATTGGTAGGCGCCATTTTTGGAGCGATTATTTTTTTCGCATTACAAAAATACTTAGCCACGCCAGACGTTAAAGCGCTGTGGCCAGAAGGCAATATGGCGAAATGGTATTTGGATGAAACCGTAGGCGGTTATTTCTGCCTCGCGTTTATGACCATTTTGGTGCTGACATTTATTGCGGTTCACCAAAAGCAAATCGGCCAAAAAATTCTTGGTGTGCTTGCCCCCGTAGGGCGCATGAGTTTGACCATTTATGTCAGCCAAAGCCTCTGCGGTGTGCCTTTTTTCTACGGATATGGTTTGAGCATGTACAATAAACTTAGCCAAGCAGAAGCGCTGATGATCGGCGTTGTGTTCTTTACTCTACAAGTATTATTTGCGCACTGGTGGTTAAAACGCTTCCACTACGGCCCACTAGAATGGTGCTGGAGAGCAGCAACGTATTTAACCGTGAATGTGCCGTTTGTGAAACGAGAAGATTCAATCGCGAAATAATTGCCTGCCTTTTTCCGTTACCCCCAAGCTCCAGCTTGGGGGCTGGAAAAACAAATCAAGCCCATTCCTGTTGATTTACATTTGAGCACAAAGAAATATTAATACGATTCCCATGACAAAAAAAACCAATCTTAAAAATGGAGATTCGCCTGCTTTAAGCGGACTTGCTGTTATCGGTATCACCATATCCGCACCAATTAAATAAGGAACAATCCACCAATATAAAGTAGGAACGAAAATGACCATACCCATGATCGTCACTTCACTAATTAACTTACCAATTAGAAGGCGGTAAGCTAAAAAAAACAGAATGATAAAAATTAACAGAAGCCATTTTTTATTAGCAGCCCCCATAACTATCGCATCGCTACTGATGTAAGATTTTGCATTCAGTTACCTCTTTTCTTCGCAAAAAGCTAGGCAAACACCAATTATTACTTAAACTAGGTATAATTTTTCAACCAGCTAAAAACAGCTAATTAATATACCCCATACGCCGATGCTTATCTTCAACTGCGCGGTAATCGTTGTCCAATA
>CAZZEV010000465.1:0-2181 GCA_964653305.1 uncultured Cellvibrionaceae bacterium
AGCGGTGTTGATCCCGAAACCTATACCGGTTTCGCCTTTGGTATGGGGGTAGAGCGCTTGGCGATGCTGCGCTACGGCGTAAACGATTTACGCTTGTTCTTTGAGAACGATTTGCGGTTCTTGAAACAATTTTGATGTGTAGGTTGGGCGGTCATGCCCAACACGACCATGTTGCCGAATAGACTTCGGTAAAAATAACGGTGATTGTTGGGCATTGCTGCCCAACCTACGGAATGAAAAGCTATGAAAGTAAGTGAATCCTGGTTGCGTGAGTGGGTTAACCCAGCGGTAACAACCGATGAATTGGTAGCTCAGCTCACAATGGCTGGCTTGGAAGTAGACGCGATTGAAGCCGTCGCAGGCGATTTTACCGGCGTTATCGTGGGCGAGATTGTAGGCTGTGAGCAGCATCCAGATGCCGACAAGTTGCGCGTAACTACTGTTGCTGGCTTGCCTGATGGCCCAACGCAAGTGGTTTGCGGTGCGGCCAACGCACGCGTAGGTATTAAAATTCCATTCGCCACTATAGGTGCTGAATTACCGGGCGACTTTCAAATCAAGAAAGCGAAGCTGCGCGGTGTTGAGTCTTTCGGCATGCTCTGCGGCCAAACCGAATTAAAAGCGGGCGATGACGATACTGGTTTGTGGGAATTGGCGGCTGACGCTCCAGTGGGTGCGGATATACGTGAATACCTAAATCTCAACGACAAATTGATCGAAGTCGATTTAACCCCAAACCGCAGTGACTGCTTAAGTGTTAAAGGTATTGCTCGCGAAGTAGGTGTGCTTTTCCGTGCACCGGTTCAAGCGCCAGTTATCAACCCTATTGCAGCTACTATTGCAGATACATTTCCCGTTAAGCTTTCTGCCGATGCGGCATGCAGCCGCTATGTTGGCCGTGTAATCCGCAATATCGACATCACTAAGCCAAGCCCTGCATGGTTACAAGATAAGCTGACTCGCGCTGGTTTGCGCAGTATTGATGCTGTAGTTGACGTGACTAACTACGTGTTGGTTGAGTTGGGTCAGCCTATGCATGCGTTTGATTTGACAAAGTTGTCTGGCGGTATTGATGTTCGCCTTGCCAAACAAGATGAGCAAATCGTTCTCTTGGACGGCCAAGAAGTGAAGCTAAATGCGGATACTATGGTTATTGCCGATCAACAAGGCGCTTTAGCGATTGCTGGCGTATTTGGCGGCAAACCAAGTTCAGTCACTACAGAAACTCGCGATCTATTCCTTGAAAGCGCATTCTTCTATCCGCTAGCAGTTGCTGGCCGTGCGCGCTCTTATGGTTTGCATACAGATTCATCACATCGCTTTGAACGTGGTGTGGATTACAACCTGCAAGTTGAGGCCATGGAGCGCGCAACAGCACTCTTGCTTGAGATTGTCGGCGGCGAAGCCGGTCCCTTGGTTCATGTTACTAACGAGCACTTGCCGCAAGAGCGTCAAGTCACCCTACGTAAAGCCCGCATCCTTAGCGGCTTAAGCTTAGAAATGGAGGATGATGAGGTAGTCGATATCCTCACTCGTCTCGGCTTGGGTTTGGTTTCGCAAAACGCCGAAGGCTGGACATTCAATGTCCCAAGCTACCGTTTTGATATTTCTATCGAAGCCGATTTGTTAGAGGAGCTGGCACGCGTTTACGGGTACAACCGCTTGCCAACTCGTGCGCTGGCAACTCCGATTCAAATTGATGAGCGCCCAGAGGCCGTACTCGGAATCTCCGCTGTGCGTCGTCAGCTTGTAGCTCGTGGCTATCAAGAAGCGATTACATTTAGTTTTATCGAGCCTAAACTGTCTGCTTTATTTGATCCTGCTTGTGAACCTGTAGTACTGCGCAATCCTATCAGTGCTGATTTGGCGGCTATGCGTACCAGCTTGCTTCCCGGGCTCGTGACTGTGTTGCGTAACAATCTCAATCGCCAACAAGAGCGTGTGCGCTTGTTTGAAACAGGCTTGCGCTTTGTGCCAAGTGAAGCGGGCGGAGTTGCAGGTTTGCAGCAAGAGGCTATGTTAGCAGGCTTAATCTACGGCAATCGTTTGCCAGAAGCTTGGTCTAATATCGCCGAGGCGGTAGATTTCTTTGATATTAAAGGAGACCTTGAGTCGGTTCTCGCTGTAACGGGCAACGCAAAAGACTTTAGTTTCCAGGCGGGGGAGCATTCTGCGTTGCAT
>CAZZEV010000466.1:0-2168 GCA_964653305.1 uncultured Cellvibrionaceae bacterium
ACTTTGTTTTTTGCAACGCTACCAATCTCATCGCTTAAGCCCATTCGTTGCGCATTACCAATGGTCATGGCTTTAAATAAATCCGGCAAGGAAACTCCCATCGCCAGCCAATGATCCATTTCTTTGCGGCCATTTAAGCCGGGGAACTGAGTGTAAATGGGGCCGCTCGGCGTATCGCTGCCAAACACTAATTGCGATTTACGGGTGTTCAATTCTCGGGTAACGACGTTCACACGCTCAAGCATAGGCTCGTAAGCCGCTTTGACTTGCTGATATTGTTGCTCGTTAGTTAATGGTGCTGTGTTCTTAAAATACCCGCCAATTTCGCGTTTCATAAATTGCCCTGCATCTGATTGGTACCAATTTATTAACGAAGCGGGCATCACATGTTTAACATCCGGTTGTTGAAAGAAATTGGCGTTAAATAATTCCTGCTCACCGTAAATGACTTGTACCGTTGGTTGCACTGCAATCTTGGATTTGATTAATCGATTCGCAATCTGGGTTAGTTCTGCGTTGGTGGTTTTTGCATCGGCAATCCACATTCCATGAACGAGCATATCTACACCTGTGTTGAGTGCGAACTCGTAAGATTCTTGCGAATTGCCGTGTAAAAACACTGGCAAGTTGTGTTTGTGTGCCGTGGCAACCAGCTCGCGTATTATTGTCTCGCTAGGAACAGGCAAATTTTTCATCTTGCCGAATCCTTTTTCATAAAATACTTTGATGCAGCGTGCGCCATCCTTTTTGCCGGACGCTACAAGTTTCGCTGGTGTATGTTCGTCGGCGTCCGCAATCGGTATTGCATTGTGCGAGTGTCTGTCGTGTAAATAATGGCGGGTAACATCGGGGGATTGCTGAACAAATTCGGGCATATTGGCGATAGGGTAGCCGTGAGGAATCATCAGTGGCGCGCAAAAATAAGCCTGCGGAGCGAGGGGCTGACTATTCCATTTATCGATAAACTCCTTGGTGTTGGCAAGATCCAGCACGCTGGTAAAGCCCGCATAAAGATAGCTTCTGGGGATTTGTGCAGCCGCCTCCTGATAAATCGTCGAGCGCTCAAGTTCTTCTGGCGGTAGCATAAGTCCGGGCACATCGCGCAAGTGAACATGAGAGTCAATCAAACCAGGTATCAAGTATTGCCCTTTGCCATCAATTACCTGCTCAGCATTAAACTCCTGCGTGCCTATCGCCTGAATACGTTCTTGTTCGATCAATACATTGAGCGGATATTTGCTTACTTTTGCATTGGCCGTGATGATGTGTACATTGCGGATTAATAGGCTGTCTTTATATAAGTTACCTTTAGTTGGCTCGGCAGCTTTTGCGCCTATAGTGATCATCACGATAAGGGAGAGGGGAATTAATAAACGGTTAAATTTCATCTTTGGTTTCCTAATAAATCAAACGACGGAAACCAGATTTTGTAAATAATAAGCACCGAGAGCGACCTCAAGCGCGATTGAGGACATTAAAAACGCTAAACTCGTCCTAAAACGAGCAACACACACGATCAGTCATTGATTGCAGCTTTAAGGAGCTGGAATGCAGCAAAGCCTTATTCATATTTACCTATCTTCTGGAGTTGTTTGCCTGCTCCTGGCGTTGGGTTTTTTGGTGTCTAAAAAATTACAGGTACTGCCAGCGCGTTTGTTGGGGATCAATTATCTGATCTGCGCAACACAAAATTTTTTAGCCGTGTTCGCGTTAGGATTTGGATGGGACTTGGCAGCCATGCTCAGGGCAAGCATCGCAATGAGCGTAGGGCCTGCGGGGTATTTTTACTATCGCAGCGTTGTCGAGCGCGAGCGAACCAACAGCTCGCGTGGACTTCTACATTTGTTGCCAGCGACTCTGGTGGTTTTGCTATGGGTTTTTCAGCCCCAGCTGTTGTGGATGGTGGAATACCTGATCATAGGCAGCTTCGCTGTTTATCTACTTCTTACGATTAGATTACTTGTCGGGGGCGAGCAACGACTGCAGCATCTAGCGCAATACGCTGGCCCTGCTTACCGCTGGTTGATCGTTGTTGCAGCCATCATGACCATCAATTTGGTTATCGAGCTATTTATTGCTGTGGAATTGCGCATGGGTGTTCCCCTGGGTGAGTCTTTGGCCTTAGTGATAGGTGCAGGTGTTTTCTTGCTATTTCACGCAACCACTTT
>CAZZEV010000467.1:0-2163 GCA_964653305.1 uncultured Cellvibrionaceae bacterium
ATCCAGGTGCGCAAAACCCATTCCCATGGATGAGCGAGATTATGGATTTGCGTAAAGAGAAAAACTTTTTTGAAACGCGCGTGATTGAATATCAAACTGGTGGGGCGCTTTCTTGGGATTAACTCCCCGCTCGTCATACCCGCAGGGTATCCAGCGACTTTAAAAAACAAAAATGGACAACATGTTCCGGAGTGAATAACCAAAACCGCTATTGAGTTAATCAGATTGTTGATGAGGCTTGGTAGCGGTTTTTTATTAAAAGGAAAAATAATGAAAGCAACAACATCGAATAACAGCACAACACGTCAAAATCAGAGTGACTCAAGAAGAAAAGAGATACTGTCCGCAATTGACGCAGTAGCCAAACGAAGTGGCATCAGTCGCGACAAAGCAATTACTGTCTGGTACGCATCAACTCTTCTTGGTATAGATGAAGACGAAGCAATCGATGCTGCATCTGCCGACGGATCTGAAGACAACGGATGTGATTTTATATACATAGATAACGATCAAGAAGTTATTTATGTTTTGCAAGGTTATATTTCAGACAGACCGGATCGAACTGCCAGTTTGAACAAATGGAATTCATTAATTGCAGCGATAGCGAATATCAAAGATCCAATTTCTTTTAAACACGGAGGTCGTCACGATATTTACGACTGCCTAACAGAAATTGATGTAACTAATTATTCATTAGTGCTGGGATTGGTTTCACTTGCCGCACGCTCAGATCAAATTGATAGACAACGAGAAGCAACTGTTAGATCTAAAACCTATAGTTCCGACACAACATTTTTCTACGAGCACCAAGACTCTCTACACGACAAATTTGTTATAGCAAAAACAGCCGATAGGAATGTTCAAGAAGATACAGTTGAATTTATTAGCTCAGTAGTAGAGGTTAAAGGTGACTTTGGAAATGCAATTGTGGGGGCAGTTCCAGCATCAGAATTAGCAAGACTTCACAACACACATCAAAATCAATTATTTGAGGGAAATGTTCGCCTTTTTATCGGCGAACGTAAAGGTGGAATAAATGAGAAAATTGTCGAAACGGCAAACTCAAGACCTGGTGATTTTTGGGCATTAAACAACGGAATAACAATCGTAGCAGAAAGCTTCGAATGTATATCCGATAAAAAATACTTAATACGCCGATTCTCCGTTGTTAATGGCTGTCAAACAACAGTCAGTTTATCACGTGCTGTAGCTAAAGCTGCGGAGTCTGGAAAAGCTCAAGTGCTTGTTAGAATCGTAGGTGCAAAAAAGGCTCTACTTACAGACATAGTTCGTTACAACAACACACAAAATCCGGTAAAACTGTCAGCGGTTCGCCTTCTCGACCCAATACAAGAAAACTTGCGGAACTCATTTGAAAAAATAGAATATTTATACGCACCTAAACAAGAAGGAACAAAATCTGTTAAAAACCCCAAACGCATAGAGCTAGATAGAATCACACAATATCTAGCTGCAATGTCAGATGATACTGTCCTTGAGGCAGTTGCAAAGAAGGCCGAACTTTTCGATCGCTCTTACAAAAGCATTTTCCCAAAAGCACTAAAAGCTGAAAAAGTTATGCTTGCTTGGTTGTTAGCGCAAGAAATTGAAACAGAAAGAGCATCACTCCTAGAAACCTCAAGCAACGACACGGATCCAATAATGAAAGCAATTTTAGGTATTCACGGAACACCATGGGGAATATATGTTGCAAATATGTTAGTTGATCGATCGGGGTCAGATATGACAAAGCTCACGCTAAGAAAAATGGATGGCGCCGAGTTTAAAGGAGCAATTAAAAAATATGCTAAAAAAGCAATGGAGTTATACTCTGAAATTGCTGTAAATATCATCACCCCAAATGATTCTGTCTCATCACCTCGCAATGAGCTGAGAACCAAACCATTTTTAGAGAAATTAAAACGTACTTTAGGATTAAGAATGTCAAAATTTGGTACATGGCGTTTGCCGAAATTAAACTCCGTAAACTAGCCCGTAGGTTGGGCAGCAATGCCCAACACAACAATCAACAAAGCCAGAACAATGCACAGAATCACATTTTAATTATCGGTTTAACCGGCAACATGGTCATGTTGGGGTTCGTTCCTCACCACCAACCTACGGAGCACCTTGAATTGCGTTACGCGCGGAATGTAGGTTGGT
>CAZZEV010000468.1:0-2152 GCA_964653305.1 uncultured Cellvibrionaceae bacterium
CCCACGCCACTTATTTTGCTCGGCCTCGGCTTACTGGGTTTAGCTGTGGCTCGTCGTCGCGCTTAACCCTATATGCTAGAGTCAATTTGTCGGCCGTGATTGTCTGACAACAAAAAGCCCCGCCTAGTTACCTAGGCGGGGCTTTTTGTTGTGCGCAAGTTACAGCGCCGAGAACTACTAAATCGAGAATTACTTAGTTGCGAATTTTTTACGGAAGAAAAACAAGCCAGCAAAAATCACAATCAATGCCGCAGGGAACAAAGCCAGATTTTGTAGCGTTGCTTGGCCAGCCGCCAACTCAATTGCTTCTGGTGCCACACCTTTAGCCGCCGCTTCAACTTTAGCGCTGTCAATCCAGCCGCCGATAACAGGGTTCCAGATACTCATCGAGAACATACCTGCACCGCCCAACAAAGACATACCCAATGCACCGGTTTTTGGTTGGTATTCGCTGATAAAACCAATCATGGTTGGCCAGAAATAAGTTACACCCAAGGCAAATACCATAGCCGCGATATAAACCATGCCGCCAGAAGCACCGCTAAGCAAGTAGATACCGATAGTGGTTACGATTGCTGACATCAAGAGCACGCCGACCGGATTCAAGGCTTCGACTATGGGACCCGCGAATAAACGGCCCAACGCCATCAAACCAGTTACTAAAGCCAATACCAACATTGGGTGTGCGCCCGATGCACCGAAAATACGATCTACCCATTGTTGCGTACCAAACTCTGAAGCAGCAGTTAAGGTCATGCAGAAAATCATGAAGATAAAGAGCGGTGAGAAAAGTGCGCGAATATTCGTTTTTGTGGATGTTTCAGAGTTCGCCATTTCAGGGAATTTCTGACCAAAAATCATGAAACCGTAAATTGCGGTTGGTACTAACATAACCGCAATTTGCGCCTGCCAGCCCATATTGAGTTTTGTCATCAAGCTAGAAATCAACGCGCCAATTACGATGCCGCCAGGGAACCACATATGGAAGCGGTTCAGCATAGTCGTTTTGCGGGTGTGATAAATATCGGTAATCAATGGATTACATGCAGCCTCTACGGAGCCATTAGCAAAGCCGATAAAGAAGGTAGAAATCAACAAACCCCAGAAACCGCTGGCAGTAATGGTGAGCACTAAACCTAGCACATGAGATGCAAACGCCAAGTACATAAGCGTGCGTGCGCCCAGCGTGTTATAGAGCAAACCACCGAACATCATGGCAACGGGGAAACCCAAAAACGCCATACTGTTGATCCAGCCCAACTGAGTATCGGTGAATTGGAAATCCACACTCAACTGGTTGAGAATACCGGCGCGAATTGCAAAGGTCATAGCCGTAGTAATTAGGGCCACACAGCAGGCCGCAAATAAACGGTTGGGGTTAATCGTGGTAGACATAATTTGTACCTTCTTTGTTATTGTGAATCGATTTATTATTGATCGTTAAAACGCAGATCACTTTAAATAAGTACGAGGGCAAATCGCCCCCGAAATTCTTACAACGCTTTCCAACTACCTTCCGCTTGCGACGAATCAAGTACGGCCTGAATAAACTTCATGCCCTCAACACCCGTATCAATACTGGGCACCCAGTCTTGCAGATAATGACGCTCGCCCGCTTCATGCGCAATTAAAATATCAGCGATGTCGTTATACAAGTTGGCGAAAGCTTCCAAGTAACCTTCGGGATGCCCACCCGGTGTACGCATACCGCGTGCCGCAATGTCGCTGCCGATATCACCGCGACGAGTAACTCGTTGACGCGGTTTATTCAGTTCAGTAAACCACAATTCGTTAGGGCTTTCTTGCGCCCATTCGATACTCGCTTTCTCACCGTAAATACGAATACGCAAACCATTTTCACAACCGGGTGCAACTTGGCTCGCCCACAACATACCGCGCGCGCCGCCATCAAAACGCAACAACACGTGGATGTTATCGTCCACTAAACGGCCTTCAACACAGCTCATCACATCGGAGCAAACTGCATTCACTTTTTGTTGTGAAATAAATTGTGCGAGTTGAAATGCGTGGGTACCAATATCACCCAAACAACCTGTACCGGTTAAGGCAGGGTTAGTACGCCATGACGCTTGTTTGTTATCTGCAGCAGCCGCAACTGTTAACCACTCTTGTGGATACTCCACTTGCACCA
>CAZZEV010000469.1:0-1064 GCA_964653305.1 uncultured Cellvibrionaceae bacterium
GACCCAGGCCGTGTGGCGCAAGTGGTTAAAAAGTGGGTCAACCAAGGTGAGTAAATCTAGGGCGACTAATGCCTGTGCGACTAAAGCCAGTGCGAAAAGATAAAGAGGCAGGCGAATAAATTTTATGGCGACTCCAGACAAAGCCGGTGAAAAATCTAAAACGAAACTGCGCCCTGTGGATCAGGCTGCCATTTTGCTCATGTCTCTAGGTGAGCAAGATGCGGCTGAAATTCTCAAGCACATGGGGCCAAAAGAGGTTCAACGTATAGGCGCCGCCATGACCCAACTGAGCAATGTGCAACAGTCAGATGTACAAGCTGTGATGGGCAATTTTCTTGAAGAGGTGCGCACGCTCACTGGTTTGGGCGTGGGTGCTGATGGTTACATTCGCAAAATGTTGGTAACCGCCTTGGGTGAAGATAAAGCCAACGGTCTGATCGACCGTATTTTGTTGGGTGGCAACACCACGGGTTTGGATACGCTTAAGTGGATGGATGCACGTTCAGTCGCCGATATTATTCGCAACGAACACCCGCAAATTCAGGCAATCGTGATCGCATACTTGGATGCCGATCAGTCTGCCGAAATTTTGACATTCTTCCCTGACAAAGTTCGACTCGATATTATGATGCGCGTCGCCTCTCTCGATATGGTTCAGCCAAGCGCGCTACAAGAGCTGAACGATATTTTGGAAAAACAATTCTCGGGTAATGCCGGTACGCAAACCAAACAAATGGGTGGTTTGAAAGTGGCGGCGGAAATTATGAACAATTTGGATGGCTCAATAGAAGCAGACTTGATGGACTCCATCAAAGAAGTGGACGAAGACATGGGCAACCAAATTCAAGACCTTATGTTTGTGTTCGAAAACCTCAAAGATGTGGAAGATCGCGGCATTCAGGCCTTGCTGCGCGAGGTTTCTTCCGAGGTACTTATTGTTGCGCTCAAAGGTGCCGACGACGAACTCAAAGAAAAAATCTTCAAAAATATGTCCAAACGCGCTGCAGAACTGTTGCGCGACGATTTGGAAACCAAACCGCCAATGCGCTTGGCCGATGTAGAAG
>CAZZEV010000469.1:1090-2152 GCA_964653305.1 uncultured Cellvibrionaceae bacterium
CCCACTGCAGGCCGCAGGGCCGATTCTGGCGAAATGATGTTGGGTGGCAGTGGCGAGGCGATGGTGTAATTTTAAAGCTCGTTCCCAAGCTCCAGCTTGGTAACGGATTAGTCTGCGTTCCCAAGTTGGAGCTTGGGAACGAGTAAAAAAATAGTTCGTAACAGCTGAATCCCCGCGTGTGCTGCGCCGCTCTATCGAGTCGCGGGGATGACGACCCCCTGTTTTATTAAGTCAGCTTGTTGTTTAGCGACTCATTAGGAAAAAGTATGACCTCTAAGTCAATGCCCGGCCGTATCGCCTCTGAAAATTTAGGCGAAGTAACATCCTGGATGCTGCCTCCGGTAGACGAATCGAGCAAGGTGTTATCCAGTGCTGAACGAGAAGCGCGTTTGCGCCGTGAAAAACTCTTGCAGCAAGGAAAAGAAAAAATTGAAACAGTAGAAATGCCTGCACAACAAAAAACGGGTATGACCGCGCAGGAAATGCAGGATATTTTTGACGCAGCTGAAAAAGATGGTTTTGCTCAGGGCCACGCGGAAGGCTTTGAAAAAGGTAAGAGCGATGGTTTTGAAACAGGGCGTCAGCAGGGTTTAATGGAAATGCGCGCGCAATTAACCTTGGAACAGCAGCGCTTTCACAACCTCGCCAACGCATTGTTAAACCCGCTTACCGCGCAAGACAACGATGTAGAAAATATGCTGCTCGATGTAATTTGTTCGCTCACGCAAAGCGTTATTCAACGCGAGTTAGTCACAGATTCATCGCACATAGTTGACTTAGTAAAAACTGCCGTGGATGTGTTGCCAATTGGCAGTAAAAATATTCGCGTCAGTTTAAACCCCGATGATTTGGCTGCCGTAGAAGCCTACGCTGCTGAGCAACAATTGGAGTGGAAGTTTTTTGGCGATATTCAATTACAGCCTGGCGGTTGCAAAGTAGAAACGCCAGAAAGCCGTGTGGATTTTTCAGTGTCGCAACGTTTGCAAACAGTGCTGGAACAATTTTTAACGGGGCAGTTAGCGCAGGAAGATGGCGCTGATGAATCAGAAGAAACTGAGTAAA
>CAZZEV010000470.1:0-2135 GCA_964653305.1 uncultured Cellvibrionaceae bacterium
GATGTTCAGGCGGGTGGGTAACTGACCTTTATCTATAGCGTTTTGCAGGCATTGTTCAATATGGTGGATATACTCCATATAACCGGCTTGGCGACGAATTTCCAATTGTTTGGCTTCGCTGTTGAGTTCGCATTTAAAAAACAGAATGGTGAGTACGCGTCTCTTGCGCGGGTTGCGGGTGATCTCCTTGAGGGCATGAACCCAAAAGTCTCGCAGTTTTCCGAGCGGGTCGGCCTCTTGAGGGTCGGCACAGGCCACGCTTAGGGTTTCCATTGGCAGGCGGATGCGATCTGCCATGGCCTCAAACAAATCACTTTTGTTTTTAAAGTGCCAGTAAATTGCGCCACGGGTTAAGTCGGCGGCAGCGGCAATATCCATTAGGCTGGTTTGACCAAAGCCTTTTTCAAAAAATACTTTCTCTGCCGCATCCAGTAATTGGCTGCGAGTTTCGAGTGCATCTTCTTTGGTTTTGCGTGCCACGGTGCCTCCTGAATGTGAGGGTCAAGGTTTATTATTATAAACATTCATAAGTGTATGTATTCTATACGAGTACTATACTCCTTTGCCAAGAGCGCTTATTCAATTTTGTGACTTTTGTAATAAGCACCGTTAATTTATGCAAACATTGTTAATGTTTTGCATTTGTCGGGTGTTTAGATTGCAAGATGCAGGGCATTTATATTTAATACAATTACATTCATTGTTGTATGTATGTGCTTTTGAATTTAGGGCTTATTTTTTTAAGCATGTATTTTTTTAAAGGGGTGCCTTTATGTCGCGTATCAAATACTTAAATCTCTTGGCTCTAAGCACTCTCGCGGCGTTTTTGCTGGTTGGCTGTGGCCCCAAGGCGCCAGCAGGCGCTGCAGATGCCCCGCCGGTAGAGGTGGGCGTGATTACAGTTAGCACGGCATCTGCAACAGTCGAGTCAGAATTGCCGGGTCGTACATCGGCCTATCGCAAAGCTGAGGTGCGCCCGCAGGTGAGCGGCATTATCCAGAAGCGTTTATTTACTGAGGGTGCTGAGGTGAAAGCCGGTGCTCAACTCTATCAAATTGACCCAGCCACTTATGA
Organism: uncultured Cellvibrionaceae bacterium; assembly: GCA_964653305.1. GTDB lineage: Bacteria > Pseudomonadota > Gammaproteobacteria > Pseudomonadales > Cellvibrionaceae > Cellvibrio. The sequence goes on from CAZZEV010000470.1 coordinate 1,075, forward strand.
AGCGGCTTACTCTTCTGCACAGGCGCAATTGGCGAGTGCAGAGGCTAATTTTTCGGCAGCTAAAGCGCGTAATGCTCGCGTGCAGAACTTGAACAGTTCAAAAGTGATTAGCCAGCAGGATGCAGATGATTCCGTTGCCGCTTTTGCCCAAGCTCAAGCAGGGTTGGAAATCGCCAAAGCGGCTGTCGAAACCGCGCGTATCAATCTCAAATACACCAAAGTGGTCGCGCCCATTAGTGGTGTGATTGGTAAATCCAGCGTTACCGAAGGTGCGCTGGTTAATGCAGGTCAAACGCAGGTCTTAACCACCATCCAACAGCTTGACCCTATTTATGTGGATGTTTCTCAATCTGCGGATGAGCTGCTGAAGCTGCGTCGCCAAATTATGAGCGGCAAAGTCGCTGCTCCCGGGGAAGCCAAAGTGAGCCTTACGCTGAGCGACGGTTCGCGCTATGAGCAAGAAGGCCGTTTGCAGTTTGCTGAAGTGGGTGTGAGTGAATCCACGGGTACAGTTGTGTTGCGCGCGCTTTTCCCCAACCCGAATAAATTGTTATTGCCCGGTATGTTTGTGCGCACCCAGTTGCAGGAGGGTGTGCACGCGAACGCCATACTCGTGCCTCAACAAGGCATAACCCGTGACCGTACAGGCAATGCGACTGCCTTGGTGATTAATAAAGAGAGCAAAGTTGAAGTTCGACAACTCAAAACCAGCCGCGCCGTGGGCGATAAATGGTTGGTGGATGAAGGCTTGGCCGTGGGTGAACAGATCATTGTTGAGGGTTTACAAAAAGTGAAGCCTGGTGCGACCGTAAAAGCAGTGCCTGCACAAATTGCTAAGAAAGTAGGGGAGTAATCAGCATGGCGAAGTTCTTTATTGATCGCCCAGTATTTGCGTGGGTTATCGCGATTCTGATTATGTTGGGCGGTGCGCTATCGATTTTTAAGCTGCCCGTCGCCCAGTACCCTGAGGTAGCCCCACCGTCAGTCAGTATCAGCGCTAACTACCCCGGCGCTTCGGCGCAAACGGTTCAGGACACCGTTATTCAAATTATCGAGCAGGG
>CAZZEV010000471.1:0-2134 GCA_964653305.1 uncultured Cellvibrionaceae bacterium
CGGTCAACTTTTGATGGATCTTTACCAGAAAAGGCACCACCACCGTGACGTGCCATACCGCCGTAAGAATCCACAATAATTTTACGGCCTGTTAAACCGCAATCACCTACTGGGCCGCCGATAATAAATTGGCCCGTGGGGTTAATGTGATATTGCGTATCTTTGTGCAACCATTCTGCAGGCAAAACTTTATTGATAATTAACTCGCGTACCGCTTCGTGAATTTCAGATTGTTTTACATCTGGGCTGTGTTGAGTAGAAAGGACAACGGCATCTACTGCAACCGGCTTACCGTTTTCATAACGCAAAGTCACTTGGCTTTTTGCATCGGGACGCAGCCATGGCAATACGCCGCTCTTACGCAATTGAGCTTGCTTTTCTACTAAGCGATGCGCGTAAAAAATAGGAGCAGGCATAAGTACCGCAGTTTCATTTGTGGCATAACCAAACATTAAACCTTGGTCACCGGCACCCATGTCTTTATCTTCAGCTTCATCTACGCCCATGGCGATATCAGAAGATTGTTTACCAATAGCGTTTAACACAGCACAAGAAGCACCATCAAAACCAACATCGCTTGAGTTGTAGCCGATATCTAAAATTACTTGGCGAATTAGATCTTCCAAATCTACGTAAGTCGATGTACGCACTTCACCCGCAACTATCGCCATACCGGTTTTCACTAGGGTTTCTACGGCAACACGCGCATTCGGATCATCTTTGATAATCGCATCCAGCACGGCATCAGAAATCTGATCTGCCATTTTATCGGGATGACCTTCAGATACAGACTCAGAAGTAAATACGGAATATTCGGACATGGTGTTTTCCTGTAAAAATTAAAACGAAAAATAATTAGAAGTTGGCTGGCTTGAAAAATTGTCGTAGTTGAATTTGAAAGCCGTTGCGCAACGCAAAATAAACACTCTGACCTTCATTTAAATTTGCTGCGGATGCCCAACGCGAAAAATCGTGCGGTTCAAAGCCCTGCCACAAATCGCCACAAGTCTCGCGCGCCCAGGCTTGCTCATGGCGGCACAAATCGCAAATCAACAAAGCACCACCCGGTGCAAGGGCTTTACTCAAATCTTGAAAAATATCCGCAGGCGAGGGTGTATGGTGCAGGACCATGTTGACCACTATGCAATCTGCCAACACCTTTTTCTGCGCGAGCACATGGGTATCACCGTGAATAAACTCCATGCTGCGCAAATTCTGCTTTTGTGAAAACTCTCTAGATTTACTCAGCATTTCAGCAGAACTATCCAGCGCAACCACTTGCGAAAATTTTTGTGCGAGCACAGGTAAAAACTCACCTTCACCTGGCCCAACTTCCAGCGCGAGCGTCCAATTACGTAGAGGCGTATTGTTGAGCAGTTGAGTCATGTGCTCTGCATATACGGGATAGCTGGCGATTAGATCTTGCTGCTCGCGAAATTTGTGTGCGTTTTCAGCAAAAAAATGTTGCGAGGCAAGACTGCGCTCTTGCTCTAATTCGCGCAGCTGGGTTTGCACAGCCTCTCGAATCGGCATTTGATCAATGCTGCTAAATAAGGCTTGCTGTAAATTCGCCAAGGCACTATCGGGCACCAAATAAGCGCGACGATAAAAAATACTATTGCCTTCGCGGCGCGTGCTGAGCAAACCCGCACTGGTAAGCACTTTCAGGTGATGACTCATCCCAGATTGCTTGGCGTCAAATATGCGACACAGCTCCAGCACACCAAAAGAATCCTGCGCGAGCACCCGCAAAATTTCTAACCGAAATCCATCACCCGCCGCTTTAAGCAAATTGGGCAGCGATTGCGCATCCACCATAGGCGCAGGTGCGGGCTCAACAATATCCGTGAGTATGGGCGGAGCATCCAAAGGTAGCTCCAAGGGCGCAACCGCTAAGTCGGTCAGCACAGGCACCTGTAATAGAGGCTCGTCTGACAAGCTTACTTGCTCGGTAAGCACCGGCAGGTCGAGATTTTCTGGTTCAATAAGGTCATTCATAGGTAGGCAGTCTAGCAGGCGAAAAAATCTATATCAAAATATTTTGATATAGATTTTTCTGTTTTTATCGCGATCCGGTGGTAATTGAATCTAAAACACATGAATTGACCATATAGTCCATTTAACTATATTATGC
>CAZZEV010000472.1:0-2128 GCA_964653305.1 uncultured Cellvibrionaceae bacterium
TTCGGGCAGCTTCGCTGTGTAAAATGCTCCTGCATTTTTTCATAACCCACATCCATGTGGTTTACCCTTCGGGCGAGCTACTATGGCTTGCACTAAAAATCAGACATTCAAGTCAGGTTGTATATAACCGTTGCTGATTACAAAAAGGCAAACGAACTACCGCGCAACATGACAAACAAAACTAATGACATACATGTTGGGCGCTAAACTTATTTTCAGTTCGGCGTTATTCCCTTAAAAAGTCCAAATTTTAGAAGCTCCAAGTTTTAGAAACTTCAGCGATAAACAATAACAACGTGAGGCAATTATGAAATTGTGGTCAAGGATTCGTTTAAACATCGGTGTGGCGGTTGGTTTAAGTGCGTTGGCACTTTCATCGCAAGCCGTTAATAACCCAGCTGCACCCGCAGCTACTTCGGGCGCGCAAATTATTTCAAAAGCGACCAATAGCGCGCGACCGCTCGACCCTTGGGTATTACGCTCAGTGTTGGATGGTCAACCGCGAATAGTCACCGTTGCGCTGCACAATAATTTATTTATCGCATTTGATGCCGCCCACGCGGGGCTTTATAAAGCTTGGAAAGGTGGCGTAAATTTTGATGGCGCGGTCTACACCTCTAAACACGGCCCACAACCCACTGCAAATGGCTATGCCTACTACGAACAAAAACTCAGATCGCCCGTGTGGTTAGTTGAGCAGGATGGAATATCCGTGCCCGCCACCGTGAAATTTGGCGGCTATAAATTTGTAAAAGATAAAGTGGTGTTTCAATACGACATTATCACCGCTGATAAAACTGCCATTCATGTAGAGGAAACGCCGGAATATATCGCACGCAAAAAACAAGCAGGCTTGCAGCGCGATTTTGTATTGAGCGGTGTGCCTGCGGGCGTAAAAGTAGGATTGCAAACGGCGTTTACGTCTTTGCAATCTGCAAAAGATTTTTCTACCAACGCGAATTTTGTTGAAGGCAAACGCAGCACCATTGAACACGGCAAAGGTAAAACCTTAAGTGTGGAAGGCGTACTCTGGTTGAACAACCAAACCCCAACCAATGTGACGGTGTTTTATCACCCCGGCTTCGATGAAATTGCCGCAAGCGCACCGAAACTAGAAGTAAAACCACAAGGCGATCACGCTCGCGCTAAACAAGTAATGGGCGGAAGCGATTGCACTATTTGCCACAATCCAGACGTTAAAACCGTTGGCCCTGCTTACAAAGATATCGCGAGCCGTTACGACAAAAGCGACTCCACTATTGATAAGTTAGCGCAGAAAATCATTAAAGGCGGCAACGGTGTGTGGGGCGATGTACCCATGACAGCTCACCCCGATTTATTGCCAGACGATGCGCGTTCAGTGGTGGCTTATATTTTGTCTCTCAAAGTAGAAACAGTAGCAAGCAACAAAACCGTAGCCGATAAACTTTTCTTAGAAACGCCAAGCCGCGCGTTCGAAATAGACACCAAGCCCAAAGGCAGTAAAGACGCGCCCAAGGTGTTAAAACCTGGCTTGGCAGTAGCGGCAGCGCACATTGAAGATTTCGTAACGCAAACTTTTTCGCAAACGGTTTTGTCGGGCGTAGCGCCAGTTGTGCATGCGCATCAACTCAAAGATTTGGGTGCAATCACCACCAATGTACGCATGTTGTTTAGCGGTTATTTACAGGTGGATAAAGCCGGTATTTATGGCTTGCGTTTAATTACTGATGACGGTGGCCGTATGAAGGTCAACGGTGTGGCAGTGGTAGATCGCTGGCAGTTCCAAGGCGCAACGCCTAACGATGTAAAAGTAGAATTGCAGCAAGGCTTAAATGCCATTGAGATCGAATACTTCCAAGGTTTGGCGGGCGGTTCTATTTCGCTGCAATGGCTGCCACCGGGTGCAACCGCATTGGCAGTTATCCCCGAGGCCAGCCTGCGCCATTACCCGCAGCAAGTCGCGGAACCCGTGCCCTATATTCCCCGCAAAGAATTGGTGCGCAGTATTCCCGGCGATAAAACCCCGCTGGAAGCTGTGCATCCTTCTTTCACCTTGGCTCAGGCGCGTCCCGACTGGTTTGAACCCATGGTAGGCGGTATGGATTTCTTTAGCGATGGTCGTCTAGCACTCTGCGCGTGGGATGGC
>CAZZEV010000473.1:0-2114 GCA_964653305.1 uncultured Cellvibrionaceae bacterium
TGGCGTGAAAACCAAGGGCCAGATTTGCTGGCCAAAGATCATCAGGGCAATCTCTATGTCATGGTAAAGTCAGTTATCTTACGATATGACTCTCAGGGAAAATATTTAGATCAGCGCGATTTAAAAGCCATAGGCATAGATACATTAACAGGAGGCATTAGCTTTTTCCCAAATGGCGATTTACTTATGGTGCCCCAAAACTTTTCACCTAATATTCTTGAAAAGCTTCTAGCCACTTATAGAATTACCAAACAGCCCCCTTCGTTTTTAGCTTCTGGATTAGGAAAATTGTCGCGCTGTAAATGGCAAGATTTAACCTGTGAGCCCTTGCCAAACTTCCCCGACCACTTTACGCGAGTACTGTGGACTGATATTGATGAAAACGAAAATATATTTCTAGCCAATACATCGCAACATAAAGTTTATTGGCTGGATAGCATAGGCAATGTGTTAGATACGCTAGAAGATTCAGAAAAAATACAGTTTCCCAATCAGTTAAAGCGTAATGGAAATTTTTTATGGCTGGCGAACTGTAATGATAATTCACTTACCAAAATTCCTCTGCTTGATAAAAAATTTAGCCGCGAATACCTGCGTTTTCCCGCGCGTACGAATGAATTGCCTGTGGCAGATCGTTGGCCAACGGGTATAGCCATAATGGATGATGATTATTTTGTGTTGTCTCAAGGAGATAATCTTCGACAAGGTTCTATTTATCGAGCCGATGATAAGGGCGATATTCAAGATGTATTCCCCAAAGAATTTAATGACGATTTAATTGCATTGGTGACTTTTAACCATGAAGTTTTAGCCGCAGATTATATGGGGCTGCACATAAATAGATACAGTAAATACGGCGCTCGACTAGGTGTCTTTACATCCCCCGAACTCGATGTGATTTTGAGTAACGTAAAAAGCGAGCAGATTGCTTATCGTAAAATTGAATCTTTATGTAAAAAATTATTTTGGTTGGCCTTGGTGGTTGGGTTTGTTGTTGCTTACTTGCTTGAAAAACGTCATAAAGAGAAAGTTCAACAAGTAGCATCTAAAGCTGAATTAGGATTGGTAAGTAGAAACTATCCTCCAGACGTAAATGACAAACGTATACAGTGGTTAAGATATACCTTCTTATTAAGAAATTTTAATAAATGGGCTCTTTGGCTCTGGATCCCCTTAATTATATTGAATGTGCCTTTGCTCTTGTCGGCAGAGGAAGAAAGTGTTTCATATGCCTCATTTTTTCTCATGGTTCATGGGCTAACTCTCTTGGGGTTGATTAATTCTCATAGGTTGACGAATAAACAGTTGGGCCCTTTGGTGCCATGGGTATTGCTAAAAATTAATAATAGCGATATTGCGATTGAGCGAGAGCAAGAAATACTAAGTTACACTGTGTTCGGGCGAACTGTGTTAATGATTGGTAATCAGGATATTTTAGTTAAGGCAGGGAAAAAGAAAAAAATATTCGAGGGCGATTTGGAAAATGACTATATAAATCATTTGATGGAATCGTCTCGTTCCATCTCATTGTCTGAGCGGTGGGCATGGCTTTTTGAACATAAATTTCATAGCTTGATGTGGGAGTTTTTATTGGCTCTGTTGTATCTTGTGATATTGATAGTAGCTAATATGCAGCATTGATGGATTTGGATTTGGATTTGGATTTGGATTTGGATTTGGATTTGGATTTGGATTTGGATTGTGATTTATAGAACAATAAAGACCGCGTAAATGCGGGCTTTATTGTTTTTGTTTAGTAATATTTCAACTGCGTCGCCTTGCCCCAAAATACGCGATACGAAAAAATCGTGTAGAGCAAAATCGTTGGCAAAACTACTGCTGTGCCGTAGAAAATAAATATCAGCGATTCAGGTGCGCTGGCAGCTTTCCAAATATCAAGTTGGTTTGGGACGACAAACGGGAAGAAACTGTAAGCTAAACCGATAAAGCATAAAAGAAAAATAATCACTATAGATGCAAACGGAATCCAGCAACCAAAATCATTTTGGTAGGGGAAGTGCTTTAGATAGCGATCCACCACTAAAAATAAACCGAAGCAAATTGCGGGAACTACCAACAATAGAATCACCGCGGGGTTGCCAAACCATTTTTCA
>CAZZEV010000474.1:0-2108 GCA_964653305.1 uncultured Cellvibrionaceae bacterium
ACGGGGCAGTTAGCGCAGGAAGATGGCGCTGATGAATCAGAAGAAACTGAGTAAAAGCACCCCCTCCCAACCTCCCCCTTGAAAAGGGGGAGGGGCTAAAAAATGGTTCACCTATGTCCGAACGTCAATCCATAACATCCCGCCTACAGCACTACGCACCGCGTCGTTTAATCAATAACGAGCCGGTTGCTGAAGGCCGCATTACGCGCTCCGTTGGTTTAACCTTGGAGGCGGTCGGCTTAAAAGTATCCGTTGGAAAACAGTGTGAAGTTATTAACAGTGATGGTCGCCGCATAGAAGCTGAAGTCGTAGGTTTTGCGGGCGATCGCGTCTTTCTTATGCCGATTAAACGTGTAGAAGGTTTACAGCCCGGCGCGCGCGTTGTGCCGGTTTCATCGCAGCAGGGTATGCGTATTGGCCCACAATTATTAGGTCGTGTGGTTAATGGCATCGGCCAACCTTTGGACAATAAAGGCCCACTGATAGGCGATGAGTTTCTCGATTTTGCGCCGCAAGAAATTAATCCCTTACAACGTAATCCTATTAGTGAAACCCTCGATGTTGGCGTGCGTGCAATTAATGCACTTATCACCGTAGGCCGTGGTCAGCGCCTTGGGTTAATGGCGGGTTCGGGCGTGGGTAAAAGTGTGTTAATGGGCATGATGACCAAATTTACGACTGCGGATATTGTAGTGGTGGGGTTGATTGGTGAACGTGGCCGTGAGGTAAAAGAATTTATTGATCATATTTTGGGTGAAGAAGGTTTGCGCCGCGCGGTGGTGGTTGCATCGCCTGCTGATGACGCGCCCTTGATGCGTTTGCGGGCATCGCAATTGGCCAGCCGAATTGCTGAGTATTACCGCGATAAAGGTTTAAACGTTCTATTGTTAATGGATTCGCTTACGCGTTACGCGCAGGCTCAGCGTGAAATCGCTCTCGCCATTGGTGAGCCGCCGGCCACCAAAGGCTACCCGCCTTCTGTGTTCGCTAAAATTCCACAGCTAGTAGAGCGCGCCGGTAATGCGGATAAAGGGCAAGGCTCTATCACTGCTTTTTATACGGTATTGACCGAGGGCGATGACTTGCAAGACCCTATCGCAGATTCTGCCCGTGCGATTTTGGATGGCCATGTGGTGCTTTCTCGCAGACTGGCCGAAGAGGGTGTTTATCCCGCGATTGATGTTGAAGCCTCTATTAGTCGCGCCATGCAAAATATCGTTCCAGAAGAACATCTAAAACAAATGCAGCGCTTTAAGCAGCTATTATCACGCTACCAACAAAACCGCGATTTGATTTCCATCGGCGCCTATACTCAAGGCGCCGATGCTGAAACCGATGCCGCCATTGAGCGCTTCCCGCATTTGCGGGCATTTATTCAGCAGGGCATTAATCAGCGCGTACTTATGCCCGAGTCCATTGCTAATTTACAGTCAGTCGTCCGTACCCAAGGCCCCAAAAACGCGGGCCCTCTGGCGTCGCAACATCAAAATCAACAGCGCTAAGTAAGCATAGGGGGGATGTGTGGCTGAATCGCGCGCAAAACGTATGCAAGTAGTCTTGACCCTCGCTGAGCGAAACGAGGAACAAGCGGGTCTACAACTCAGCCAATTTACGCAGCAAGTGGATGCTGAAGTAGAGCAGCTGCGCCAACTCGACGACTATGCCGCGCAGTACCTGAATACTTACTCCGAACGCAAAACTGCGGTAAGGGCACAGGAGTTAATTGCCTATAGCGGATTTATTCAGCGTTTAGGTGAGGCGCGGAAAGAACAGCAGGCGCGGCTTGAGCGGTTGCAACTTCAGTTAGAGCGTTTGCGGCAGGTCTGGCGCATAGCTCATCAAAAAACGGAATCCATAAAAGACCTGATCGCTCGGTTGCAGCAGGAAGAAAATGCCCTTTTGGATAAGCGTTTACAAAAGGAAATGGATGAGTTGGTGGGGCAAGCTTACAGCCGACGTGAAGAAAACCTCTAACAATAAACTCGCCTAACCAAGTAGTATTTGAATACCTGACATTTTTTAAGGATTTTTCTGTGCGCTGCTATACAAAAAGCATTTATCGGCTAGGCTTAGGTTTGGAAGAATACTTAGTGTAAGCCAAACCCAAG
>CAZZEV010000475.1:0-2095 GCA_964653305.1 uncultured Cellvibrionaceae bacterium
TCCTATCGTAATCAAAGCCGATGGACTCGCTGCAGGTAAAGGCGTAATCGTTGCTGAAACCTTGCAACAAGCAGAAGATGCTGTGCGCGATATGCTATCTGGCAATGCCTTTGGCGATGCTGGTTGCCGCGTAGTTATCGAAGAATTTTTAGCAGGCGAAGAAGCCAGCTTTATTGTGATGGTAGATGGCAAAAATATTCTGCCCATGGCAACAAGCCAAGACCATAAGCGCGTTGGCGATGGCGACACTGGCCCCAACACGGGCGGCATGGGTGCTTACTCACCTGCCCCTGTGGTAACGCAAGAAATTCACGACCGCGTTATTAAAGAAATCATTCGCCCCACTGTTGATGGCATGGCGGCCGAAGGCAATACCTACACTGGCTTCCTATATGCGGGCTTGATGATAAGCGATGCAGGTGTTCCAAAAATCATTGAATACAATTGCCGTTTTGGTGACCCAGAAACCCAACCGATTATGTTGCGCTTACAATCTGACTTGGTGGAGCTTTGCTTAGCTGCACTAAAGGGTGATTTAGATAAGGTCACTGCAGAATGGGATTCGCGTGCATCCATCGGTGTTGTACTGGCTGCTGGTGGCTACCCTGATACTTACAATAAAGGCGATGTCATTTCTGGTTTGCCCACTACTGAAGTTGCAGGCCAAAAAGTATTTCACGCAGGTACGGCATCAAAAGATGGCAATACAGTAACCAATGGCGGCCGCGTACTTTGCGCAACAGCCTTAGGTAACACCGTGTTAGAAGCGCAACAAACGGCATACGAACTTGCTAAAAAGATCAGCTGGAACGGCATGTTTTATCGTAACGATATTGCCTACCGTGCAATCGCGCGTGAGCAAGCGAAGTAATCGTTTTAGATCCTTACCCCCCAACAACTAGCCCGTAAAGAACAAGGCATTTTGCAGGACTTCAAGCCTGTGTTTGAGCCTTGCCCTTTACGGGCTAGTTGCTTTTCTGCTCAAAATATTACGTTTATCACCTTTTAATCTTTTTATAGTATAAAAGTATTATTGATCTCAATTCTGTGTAATTATCCTGCTCGGCTGGGGCCCCGGTGCTAAAAGACACCACTTCAGCTTTAAAAATCGGCAAACACACTGTCTTACCGGTCATGCAGTGAGACGGAATAACAGGAGACCAATAATGATGATCACAACTCTTCGTAAAACCCATTTTAACCGCTTGGCCAGCGCCTTTGTTCTGGGCGTAGCGGCACTCGGCTGTAGCTTGGCAACATCCGTTTTCGCACAAAATGATGTAATGACCCCCATTGCGGTTCCCGCGCAGCCAACCGCTATCGAGCTTGGTACCGGCGAACTACCCGGTGCAACGGTTAAGGAATCTTGGCATACGCAATACGGCAGCACTTTTGTGCGCAACGTTACCGTAGCGACCTTAACACCCTTTTTTCCAGCAACAGGTAAAGCGACAGGTGCTGCCGTCATAGTCGCGCCCGGCGGTGGTTTTCGCACACTCTCAATGAGCAACGAAGGTTGGGATGTTGCAAAGGCACTCGCCGACAAAGGCATCACTGCTTTCGTACTTAAATATCGCCTTAAACAAACACCCGCCACCATGGCTGATTTTGAGCGTTCAATGGCAGAGATGTTTTCGGGTGCCGCACGCGCTAATCGTCCATTGGCACAGCAAGACCCAGCGGTAGAATTTGCAGCACAAATTGCAGATGCACGCGCGGCTTTTGCGTTGGTGCGCAAGCGTGCCAAAGAATGGCAAGTTGATGCCGATCGCGTTGGTATGATCGGTTTCTCTGCAGGTGCAATGCTTACGATTTCGACCACACTGTATGGCAAAGACGCAAAACCAGCGTTCATCGGCGATATCTATGGCCCATTAGCCAAAGTTGATGTGCCCGCAGACGCACCACCGCTCTTTATCGGTTTAGCTGCAGACGATCCATTCTTTGCAAATGCGGGTTTCGGTTTGATCGATAGTTGGCGCGCCGCTAAACGCCCTGTTGAATTCCACTTGTTTGAACAAGGTGGGCATGGCTTTGGTATGTACCCAAAAACAACCACCAGTACGGGTTGGTTCGATAGCTTTGTTCGCTGGCT
>CAZZEV010000476.1:0-2094 GCA_964653305.1 uncultured Cellvibrionaceae bacterium
AAGAAGGGTTTCTTAGCGCGTTTGCTTGGAGGTAAATAGTGAGCCTTTTTGATTATTTTAAAAAGAAAAGCGCACCCACTTCTGCTTCTACCGCAAAAGAGCGCTTGCAAATTATTGTTGCGCACGAGCGCAATAAACGTAACTTGAAACAACCGGATTTCTTGCCGCAAATGCAGCAAGAAATTATCGCGGTTATCCGTAAGTACATCAACATTGACTCTGATCAAGTGGTGGTGAATTTGGATAACACCGATAACTGTTCGGTATTGGAGTTAAATATTACCTTGCCCGAATAATGTGATTGGATTTTCCAATCAATTAAAGGAAGGCTTCGGCCTTCCTTTTTTGTTTATTGATGGCAGAAATTTTAAAATGTTTTAAGGAGAACCCTATGCAGTGCCCTCAATGCAACACACTCAATATAAATGGTGCTAACTTTTGTGGTGCCTGTGGCGCTAATTTGTCTGCAGCTACACCTATCGTTTACAAAGCCTACAGTGGCTTTTGGCAGCGGTTTGGCGCTTACGTGATAGATTCAATATTGTTAAGTATTGTGAGTGGTGTCTGTATCACCATCATGACGGTGATGTTTGGGAGTGCAATGGTTTTTTCAGCAGGTTTCAATGATCTTGCTTCGATTGCCTATGGACTAGGTCTGGTGTTCTCCATTTTTTTATTCAGCACAATGGTAAGTTGGTTGTATTTCACTTTAATGGAATCCTCATCTCAGCAAGCAACTTTAGGGAAAATGGCATTAGGAATGGTGGTGGTTGATGAATTCGGTGGCCGCATATCGTTTGCGCGTGCGAACGGACGCTACTGGAGCAAAATACTTTCTGCTATGTTTCTTTGGGCGGGCTATATCATGGCTGCATTTACTGAAAAAAAGCAGGCTCTGCACGATTTAATTGCGACTACGTTTGTGGTGAATAAGTAAATTCTCTTAAAACTGGTTCTTTGTGGGCACTCTTTGAAAAAGGGCGCCCCTGTTTTGCCTAGCTAGATGTTGTTAGTCATTTGTCACAATCTAAGTGGGCGCCATCTGTTTTAAATCAGGCTATAATGAGTCACTTATTTAGCTGATCATGATTACTATGCAACCACCTGTTTTCACTCGCGCATTGCTTGCACCACGTTACTGGGCCGCTTGGTTTGGTGTGGTGGTTTGGTTTTTATTGGCACAGCTTCCCTACCGAATTCAATTTTATTTGCCGCACTTATTGGTTCCCTATCTTAAGCGCAATAAAAAGCGTTTGAATCAAGCGGAAACCAATTTGCGTATTTGCTTCCCTAATTTAAGCGAGCAAGAGCGTGAGGCTTTGCTTTACGAAACCTTGTACTCCACCGCCATGGCTATTTTTGAAACGGGTATTGCATGGTTTTGGCCCAAGTGGCGTTTGCGCCGATTATTTACCATTAGTGGTGTGGAATATGTTGAAGCCGCTAAGGCAGAAGGTAGCGGTGCTTTGTTGTTGAGTATGCATTTCACCACGCTGGATATTGGTAGCGCCATGCTCGGGCAATACGTAAATTATGATGGCATGTACAGCCCGCACAAAAATGCGGTGTATGATTTTATGCAGAAAAATCGCCGCGAAGCTTACGCGCCGGGTGGTACTGCATTTAGTCGGGATAACGTACGCGAGATGATCAACCGTTTGCGCAAAGGCCGTATGATTTGGTACGCACCCGATCGCGATTTAGGTGAGAAAGTCAGTGTGTTTGTGCCATTCTTCGGAGTGCAAACTGCAACGGTGACTGCTACCGCGCAATTCGCTCGCTTAGGCCGCGCAAAAATAATTCCCTTTACGCAAAAACGTTTGCCAAATGGAAAGGGTTACGAATTAATTATTCATCCTCCCTTTGAAAATTACCCCACGGGTGATGACTACGCCGATGCATTGCGAGTCAGTAAATTTATGGAAGATGAAATCAGTAAGATTCCTGGCCAATATTTTTGGGCGCAACCGCGATTTAGAACGCGCCCAGAAGGGGAATCAAAACTGTATTAATTTTTAATGGGTTTATCGGAGTAGTGCACCTTGCCATTTTCATCGGTCCAGCGATAAACCTTTTCTTCTGGCTGCTCCTCGC
>CAZZEV010000477.1:0-2086 GCA_964653305.1 uncultured Cellvibrionaceae bacterium
TCCGCGACAACGGGAACAATCTTAAAACCAGCTTTATTAATAAACCCATAGGCTACGAAGCACTACTGAAATTGATTTGCGAAAAACTCGATATTGACTTATTCGATGCTGACCATGAGCAAAACAACTATCAAACACAAAGCTTACCTAGCACATCCGTATTACTGGTAGATGATAACCCAGCCAATTTACAACTTGCGTCAGAGCTATTGCGTGGATTAAACACCCTCGTGGTACAAGCAAGCAACGGCATTCAAGCAATAGACGCTTGCAAGACACAAAAATTTGATGTGATTTTTATGGATATCCAAATGCCAGGAATGGATGGTTTTCAAACAACAAAACACATTCGCGAATTGGAAACTGATTCAGCACGCACGCCTATTATTGCACTCACTGCACACTCTCTCACAGAACAAAAAGCCGAGCTGTTAATTGCCGGCATGGATGACTGTATTAGCAAACCTGTCAGCGAGAGCCAGCTCGCTCACATCATCAACCGATGGACGCCTGTCAGCGGAAAAAAAGAAGTTGTCGCTACACTTGAAACTCCAACACAACAAGAGAAGCTTCCACTCAAAGAAAATAACGCAGAAATCAATACTTCTGTGGATATCACTCTCTGTTTAAAGTTAGCCAATAACAAACCCTTATTAGCCCGCGACATGCTAAAAATGATGCTAGATGGACTCACGTGTGAGAAAGCACAAATTAATCAAGCCATTAATGATGGCAACAATGAAATACTCAATGAATTAATTCATCGCCTTTATGGCAGCAGCTGTTACTGCGGTGTACCGCGCTTAAAAAGTATCAGCGGATTACTGGATAAGCTGATGCAAGCACAAAAATTTGATGAAGCCAAAGAAGCCATTCACTCGCTCAACAGTGCGATTGATGATGTTTTAGCTTGGGGAGAAAATCGTAACTTGAATGAGGTATTTGGTATTAATAATGAAAGCTAACTAAATAACTCTCTGCTCATAAGCGGTTTCGAACCGAGCAAAGGCTTAAGCAAAGTACGAGTGATGCGTTTAGCTGTTTGCTTGACTTCCGGCAAAGTAAAATCGCGTTGCGCTATGGCATGAATATGCAGCCCGGCGAATTGGAAATTGAGCGGCACATCAGCATGAGCAGAATAAAGCCCTTGCGCAGGATCGAGACAATAACCGACATGTGCACTTATCAACTCGCCTGACTTTGCATCAGATTCAAAGTCAATTCCATAACCTAGCTCATGCAACAACTGCAGTTCAAACACCCGCAAAATAGACTCCAAATCTTGCTGTGTGCTCAATGCATGTAAACTCTGCTCATACAAACTATAAATTTCAGGGTGAGCATCCCATTCGGGCAACAAACGCACCAGCAATTCATTTAGATAAAAACCGCTAAATAAATGTTTGGCCACGAGAGGGAAATGCCCCCCTTCAGCCTCAAAGTGAGTGAGCAGTTTTAAATCCGTTTTGCCCTGAAAAGAAATTAATAATCGCGCGAAAGGATTTAAGAGATTGCGTTTTGGTGTTTTGCGCGAGCGAACCCCTCGCGCCACTGCTGTAATGCGGCCAAACTCAGGCGTAAGAAAATCAACCAACATACTAGTATCGCGATAGGGGCGCGTATGAAGTATGTATGCGGGTTGAAGTTCTGCACTCATAGAAGCTCAGTAGCCATAAGAATGAACACTATTACAAATCGTTATAACCCAAACTGCGCAGCGCGCGCTCATCGTCAGACCAGCCAGATTTCACTTTCACCCAGAGCTTCAACATAATTTTCATGTCGAATAACTTTTCCATATCCTTGCGGGCATCGGTACCAATCAACTTAATACGCTCGCCTTTATCGCCAATTAATATTCGCTTTTGGCCATCGCGCTCCACCAAGATAAGTGCAGAAATATTCAGCAAATTACCTTCCTGCTTAAACTCTTCAATCTCTACTGCCATTTCGTAAGGCAGCTCATCGCCCAATTGACGGGTAATTTTTTCACGCACAATTTCTGCAGCCATAAAGCGCGAACTGCGATCAGTAATTTGATCTTCAGGATACATGTGCATACCTTCCGGCATACGATCAATAATTA
>CAZZEV010000478.1:0-2079 GCA_964653305.1 uncultured Cellvibrionaceae bacterium
ATATACCCCATACGCCGATGCTTATCTTCAACTGCGCGGTAATCGTTGTCCAATAAATACAACTCTCGCTCTGCTCGCTGGGAATCAAAATCCAAATCGCGCATTTCATTTTCCATATCGACAATTAAACGCATTTTGTAGCGGCGATCGTTTTCATCATTACTTCTTACAATCTCGCGCCTTAGCTGCGCAATATCATTGTAACGATTGTTGATTTGCGCATTGTTATTACTGATTTGGTTGTGCATTGAATCTATGCGGTGTTGAATTGCGTACAGCTCTTGGCCATCGTGATACGCACGTAAAAACTTGCCCTCTTGCGCAGCGGGGCAGATGCCATTGTAAGCAGCGCCGTTGCGCCCCTCGCTATAGCCTTTCTCTGGCACACAATACAAACGCGCGCCTTTGCTGTGGCCTTCGCGGTAATCTTTCATATCAGGCACAATATTGACCCGCGCACAGGCTTTGCCATGTTCAACCACACGATCCAAGGCGAAACCTTGGGTGGCGTCATCAACACCTTTTAAATACCAATCCGCCTGTTTACATTCTTCTTTGCTCATAGTGGCGCAGCTAGAGACGAATACTGCAAGCAAGCAGGCGATCACACTGTTTATTTTCATTTTTTCAACCAATTTTTTATAAGTACGTGAACAATAAAAATAAGTCGCACATATTGTTATGGCTTATCTAATGCGACTATGAGCAAGGTTGCAAATGGGCCAAGTAATAATGAAATCAAAAACCAATTAAGACCTTTCCTGCCCTTCGCTTGCGCCAAGCCCGCATTAATCAGCGAGAGAGTTCCCCATCCCACAAAATACTGACTACCCTGCATGACCATATTGGGTTCTATCATTGCGCTTTCCTTTAGTTGATGTTGAAGTTCACCACTTTCAATAGTGCGCGAATTGGTTACAATCGCGCTCTCATTTACATATCGCTCGCGCCACAGGAATTATCGCCATGACACGCCGCTATTCAGACATGAACCAGCACGATGCACTTTATAAAATCGCCCGCGCCTACCCCGGTGGTATTGAAGCACTTGCGCAAGCGATGAATATGTCGGCCAACGTATTGCGCAATAAATTAGCACCGGGCATTGCATCCCATTATCCCTCATTTGAAGAAGTCTCGTGCATTATTAGCCTGTGCCAAGCGGCGGGTGTTAAGGACGCAACCCTACCACTGCATGCGCTGCTAGCGCGTCATCGTATGGCCGCCTTCTTAGTGCCCGAACCCACCCAAATCAGTAACGATGATTTATCGCAAACCGTGTGCAAAGTTATGAGCCAAATCGGCGATGTGGCCGAGGCGGTGTCTGAATCATTGGAAGACGGTGTTATTACCGAACTGGAAGCCGATCTAATTGAGCGAGAATTCCAAGGTGCACTTGCGGCATTGGGCGCATGGCGCGCGCGCATTCGCTTGCATCACGACCAAGGCAAACACTAAGGCGCTGACTCTTTCTCTGCAGCCTTGACCAACGGCGGATGCTTAATAGCATCCTCTGCAATCACTTGCTCCGCTTGGGGCAAGCGTAGCTTAATCTCCACTTGCTCCTGCTCACTCGGAGTTTTATAGCCGCGGGGTCTACCTCCATCCAAGTAATCCCAACCGTAACCCCATCGATAAGGTGTCATCCATTGAGGCGCACCACCCCAACGTACACTCATGTAGAGGTACTCACCCATGGCTTTATTATCGGTTTGAATGATACAAGTGCGCAGGCTTTCATCGGAAAGTTTGCGCTGAGCCTCAGTGCCGCCCAACCAATAGTCCTTATCGTGCGTAACACAACAATGACGCCATAAATGGGGATTCTTGGATGTCCCATCAATCCACATGGAACAGCCATCGGTAGTAAAAGGTTTCAAGCTGATCTTAGGTTCTGCGAGGAGTTGAGCACTACTTGTTGCCGGATATGCCAGCAAGCAAACCACACAAACACGAACCAACGACAAGGAAAAAAGCATAAACTCATATCCCCAGAGTTTTTTATTGGGTGTACTAGCGCGGCATTGTACAATAGCCAACAGATTTTTCAGGCGACCTTTAAGTCAGAGCGAGAAAAAG
>CAZZEV010000479.1:0-2077 GCA_964653305.1 uncultured Cellvibrionaceae bacterium
AAGTCACTAGGGAAAACAATCATCGCGGTGACACATGATGATGCCTTTTATCACTGCGCTGACGAACTAATGTATCTAAAAATGGGCTCAATTGATTATGCTTAAAACATCGAAGATCACCGAATTTATTAAACGGTGTTTTAGACCCCTTGCCGAATTTCTGGACAAGAATCTTATTTCTGTAGCCATCGTTTCATTACTGGTGGTGTCCTCAGCTGTGATACTGGCACACCGTATCTTTATTTTCGTACCGGCAGGCTATCTTGGCGTGCTTTACGAGCCTCTTTTTAGTGGCGTTAATGAAAATCTAGTGCTGAAAGAAGGCCTTCGTATTGTTTGGCCATGGAACTCGGTTACGACTTATGATGCGCGGGTTCAAACGCAGAAGATTGACTTACAGATTTTGACTAAAGATCAGTTGAGAACCAAGATCAGCATCAATTTTCAATACAGCATCAACGAACCAACGTTGCCACTCCTTCACAAATACATTGGACCAAACTATTACAATAAAATTGTTTTGCCTGAAGTCGTTTCGAACACCAGAGAGATTGTTGGTGGTCTAACTTCCGATGATGCATTCACTACCGGGATTCAGAGCTTGGTTGGCGATATTGCCATGGGTTCTGATCACATGATTATCGATAAACTTAGCCCGCCAGGTCTTGCAGCAGTGCGTTTAGTAAGCATTCGCTCGGTACAACTAGAGTCAACTGAGTTCCCGCCTGAAATGGAAGCTGCAATTCAGCGGAAGCTAATCTATCAACAGGAGGCTCAGTCTTATACCTATCGGATTGATTCGGCTAAAAAAGAGGCTGAACGAAAGGTCATTGAAGCGGAGGGGATCAAGAAGTTCCAGAATATTGTAAATGCCGGATTGTCAGAAAGTTACCTCCGATACAAAGGTATAGAGGCGACTGAAAAGCTTTCGCAATCTCAGAATTCCAAAGTTGTGATTATCGGCTCTGGTTCAAAGGGTTTGCCATTAATTTTTGGCGGGGATCAATCTTTGCCGAACCCACAAGAACAACGCGGCCACCGATAAAACATATTACCTTCGAACCATAAAACAAGGAAACTTTGAATGTTTATTGTGATTTTTGCGTATTTGATAGGTAGCCTTTTTGTCGCCTTTATTGGAAAAAACTCACGAATCGGTTTTCTTCCGACGTTTGTCGCCTCAATTCTCTTTTCGCCTTTCGTCATACTTCTCGGTCTACTGCTTTTTTCGAATGTATTAGATGGAAAGCCGAGCAACTGACTAAACGAGCTGAATAATAATGATGCATTCCAACACCACAAAGCCTATTTTTTCCAATTGGCCATTAATTTTTTTTATATTAGCTTATTTTATCGGCATGACGTCTGTGCACGCGAATACCAATTTTATTAATATTTCAGACGACACAGCTTATAATGTCACTTCCACATCGCGACCGACTGATTCAACAGCTTCATTTGCAGAGCAAATGTTTCAACGTGATCGGACATCCTTCGATTTCTCAAAGAAGTATACGTTAACCTGTTCAATTTTTTCTTTTTTTAGGGATGGTCTGTCCCCTAAAATGCATATCTATTCTACGTATAGAGTTGATCATTGCTCGCCTGGAAAATTCCAGAACATTACAGCGGCGAGTGCTAAAGCCCAATTAAAAGTTATCGATAATCCGAGTTATGTGAAAGTCAGCACCCCGAGAGTTCAGTTGATGGATATCAACTCCTCTCCGATGACAAAACAATTTTTTTCGATTGGTTCACTTAAGTTTTCACAAATTGCCAGCAGCGCATTAAACTTTAGAGACGTGCTATCAATAATTTTTGGAAATGAAATTTTTCTTCAATACGCTCCGTTAGAAACCGTTAGTGATACACATTATCTGTGGCACGCTGGATCAACCGTTTATACGTTGACAGATCCAGATGGCGTATCGTACATAATGACACATGCAGCAACGAGGGATTCAATAAAATCCGAGAGTGATTTAAAAACCTACCTGACAAACTTATCTGAACATGTAGAGGCTCCTCAAGGTTGGACCTATCGATCTTTTGTACTTAGGACTGATTATTCCGTGTT